>JAGOKN010000007.1 GCA_017994575.1 Nitrosomonas sp. | reverse complement strand
CCATCAGGGCCCGCAGACAGAAATCCGATCTGCAATAAGGCCGGATATAAGACTGCAGCCGTTTTCCTTTTTACCAAAACACGAAATATTGCTTGCCAGACCGGGAGGCGTCCATATAAGCTAAAAAATGAAATTGCTCGTTTAGAGAAATTGATCGCTGAAAAAGACACACTGATTAAAAATCAAAATATACGCCAGAAAAATCAAGCCAATGTGCTGCGGGAAGCTAATAAAGAAGTCACCAGAGCTCATGTGAAATCGCATCGGTTAGCAACAAAGCCCAGTACGGCCTCGGCTATTGCCGAGTTAGAAGTCGCTTTGGAAAATTCAAAACAAACAAAAATCTCTCCATCGGACCAAATATTGCAGGCTCAAGCACAACGTTTATTGGAAACGGCCACGTCGTTTTACGAGAAAGATCATTATGCTTCTGCGATGAATCAAGTTGCACAAGCCAATCATCTGTTGAGTTTGATATCCGATCAGAATCGTAAGAAAATTTCCAATATAACCCCTATGTTGATTGAGTTTAATACGCCAGTAAAATTACGTACTAAGGCAAGTGTTAAATTACGCAAAGATCCCAATGCTCAGGCAAAAATTCTAAGTGTGTTGAAGAAAGACACTTTGCTGATAGCAAACGCCAATCATGGTTCTTGGCTTCGGGTTCAGGTTGACGACAAACAAGGGTGGGTGCTCAGCTCTACGTTGGAAGTAGAGAAAAATCGTAATCCGTAGTTAATTCATGATACAGCGCAAGATCTGGGTTGTATGCAGTATGCCTGATTGCGTCCGGCATGTTTGGCTTTATACAGCGCGCTATCTACCCGGGCAAGTAGTGTTGTTAATGAAGTGTCTTCGGGTTCACTTTGTATAATACCAATACTCAACGTGACTCGAACTGTTTCATTGATGGTATGGCAATAAATACTAGCCACATGAAGCCGTATGCGTTCTGCTGTTTTCATTGCTTCATCAACGGTCGTCTCAGTTAATATCGCAATAAATTCGTCGCCACCATAGCGAGCTGCAAAATCAACGCTACGAATGCATTGAGAAATTTTTTTGGCTACCGAAGTCAATATTTCATCTCCAGCAATATGTCCGAGACTGTCATTGAGCGTTTTGAAATAATCGACATCGATCATCAGAACGGCAAATGAACGCTTATTGCGTTCATATCGCGCCAACTGATCTTTAATGATCAAATTTAGTTTGTTACGATTATAAAGTCCGGTGAGACTGTCAGTCACCGATAATTTTTCCAGTAACTGATTTTTCTGCTGCATTACGGTACTGGCAGCGGTAATCTCATCCCGATTTTGGCGCAACTTGTCAGTCATTTGATTAAACATGCGTGTCAATTGACCCAATTCATCGCGCTGTGCAATGGTTAGTTCAACATCGAGATCTCCCTTTACAATTTTCTCGGTTGCATTGATCAATTTACGCAAAGGAATGACTATGGTGCGGCTCATTTGTAAAGCGATCGCGGTGACCAATAGGAGAATGATGCCAATCAAACTGATGAATAAGTTACGTTGCTCCTCCCAAGTGGCATATACAGACTGATAGTTCCTATTAGCGATGATTGTGAGTAGCGGTTTTTTCGACGTATAGGCTAAACCGATGACTTTTTCTTGTGATATCCCATGAAAGATTTCATATTCACCCGGATTATCCTGTAATCGTTTCAATATCACTGGATCAAGCGATAGCGGTTGAGTGATATCGAGGGCTAAAAAATCGCCACTTGCTAACATCACATTACCATCTCTATCGAGCAATAGAACGTCGCCGGGTGGAGATTTAACGGTGTCTTTTAAACTGGATTGAATATTGTGCAAATCGAATGTGACGATCAGCGCGCCCAGGATAAAATCGTTAACCGATAATATCGGAACTGAAATACTGAGCGTTGCGGTTGCGTAATGGGTATTCCAATGTGGTGGAACGACTACATCACCTTGTATGGATGCGCTTTCTGGCCAATTTTTCGGGAGAATGACCGGAACAGGGGACTCAACATTGCTGGCAATAATACTGCCGTCTATATCAACTACAGTAAGTTCTCGTACGGTTTCTAATTTTTTATAGACAGACTTCAAGTAGTACTCAAGCACTTTTTGCTGCGCAATATTTTTGTTTTTCTGTGATTGACTCCGATTAATTGAAGATAATCCTTCAATAAGAATTTTTGAAGTTGACAGTTCTCGTGCGATATAAATTTGATCTTTAACCCAAAGATCAAATTCCCGACTAGCATGATTTGCCAGTGCTCTTAATTCGCGTGTCACATTTTCACTGATCATCGTTTCATTTTGCTGAAACGATAGGATACCTAATCCTAATGATGGAATCAGAGTAGCAAGAATGGAAAAAACAATAATTTTGTTTTTTATACTTTTCAATGCAAATATCCTTATGACATAAAGAATATTACAGTGCTGTCAATGTAATAATAAAATCGAATAAGGATACTTTTTTATCTCTTTTTAATATTTACAGAGCTATTTTTCCAACTTCGGAAGAGAATACCGATTGAAAGTCAGCAAATTTGTGACCGTGCGATTATATAAGCCCCCTGTCGCCGTGACAGGGAGCTTTAAAACAAAAGAGCTATAAATTACTATCTAATTCAATCAATTAGACAGTTCTTAACGCCTCAAGTTGCTTATCTGGATAATTATTCATCTGATAACCCTGCCACAATCTGCCAGCGATAAAGGTAGCGACTGCGTTAGCATGTTGTTGTAAATTAGGGTTGCCTAATTCTTCGGTGGTTTGTTTAAAGAGCTGCAACCAACGTTCGAATAATTCTGCGGTAAGATCAGGTAGGATAATATGTTTTGGCATTGGAGCTCCGCGAAACCGGCTGGTTCCGCGCAATTGAGCTGACCAGAAGTTAGTCATTTGCACAAAATGAGCATCCCAATCAATGACATGTGCTTCAAAGATAGGACCCAATCCAGGATCTTTCCTGGCTTTTGCATAAAATTGATGAACAAGCTGGGCGACTTCTTCTTCAGTGTATAAATTTGGATTAGGAATTGGAAAGGGTGATTGATTCATAGTTTAATTAGGGTCGTTCTTGAAAAGAAGGTTTCGTTAAAAGATCTGCAATTGTAGATTAGAAAGACTAAACTGATTCCTTAATGTGCATGTAAAAATAAATCTATAAAACACATTTTTATCGGATAGATAAGTTTATCTTTCACTGTTCGGAATGTCCAATTGTGAATTGAGTGAAATTGTTTATATCTTTCATTAGAAAGAGAATTTAGCTTGGAGATGTGAATGAACATGAGAAATTTGCATGGAAAGGCTCTGTTGGTTGACTCTGCATTAACAAAATCGACCGCGTTTACGCGCGAGGAGCGCAAGCAATATGGTTTGCGTGGATTGATTCCGTATGATGTGGCAGATATCAATAAACAAATCGCACGAGTTCTGGGCAGCATGCGTTGCAAGAGTAGCGACATAGAGAAATATATTTTTTTAAATGCACTGCTAGAGCGTAATCAGCGGCTTTTTTATCGAATGATGCTTGATCATATCGAAGAAATTATGCCTTTGGTTTATACTCCGACCGTAGGCGAGGCGTGCAAAGAGTTTGCACATATTTTCAGGAATCCACAGGGATTTTATATCACGCCTGAGGATCGAGGCGATATTGCAACCATTCTGGGAAATTGGCCCGAAAAAGATATTCGAGTCATTGTAGTGACCGATGGAGAGCGCATTCTGGGTTTGGGGGATCTTGGTGCCAATGGGATGGGAATTCCTATTGGTAAAGTGGCTCTATACGTAGCCTGTGCTGGTATTAATCCAGCGCAATGCATGCCTATCATGCTAGATGTGGGCACGAATAATATCGCCTTGCGTGAAGATCCGTTGTATCTAGGCTACCCATATCCCCGTATACAAGGGGATGAATATCGATCTCTTGTTGACGAATTTGTCAGTGCGGTGCAATACCGTTTTCCACATGCACTGATTCAGTTTGAAGATTTCTTGACGCCGCATGCATTTGAGTTTCTGGATACCTATGGCAAAAAAGTGCGTTGTTTTAATGATGATATACAAGGCACCGCCGCCGTAACGCTGACAGGGATTTATACATCATGTCGCGTTACCCATAAGCAATTTTCCGATCTGAATATTATGTTTCTGGGCACGGGCTCTGCTGCTGGCGGTATTGCAGAACTGGTGGTAGATGCATTTTGTGCCGCGGGATTAAGTCAACAGCAAGCACAAGAGCGATTGTGGTTTATTGATCGAAAAGGCTTGGTGACATCAACCAATCAAAACATTAAGCCACGTATCAAGCCTTTTGCTCATGAACATGCGGCATGCAGCTTTGTGGATGCCATTGATGCTATTAAACCGGATGTATTAATTGGTGCAACCGGTGTGGCCGGAACATTTGATCAAACGGTTGTACGCAAGATGGCGACAGTGAATGAGCGTCCGGTGATTATAGCGTTATCGAATCCTACCTCACATACGGAATGCACCGCAGAACAGGCTTATCAATGGAGTGACGGGCGGGTTATCTTTGCCAGTGGCAGTCCGTTTAATCCTGTGCAGTATGAGGATAAGCTTTTCAGGCCCGCACAGGGTAATAATGCCTATATTTTTCCAGGCATAGGTCTCGGGGTTTATGCCAGTTCTGCTCGATTGATTTCGCAAAGTATGTTTTTGGCTGCTGCCGAGGTGCTGGCCAGTATTGTGACCGAGCAGGAAATAGCCACCGGAGCAATTTATCCCACGCTAACGCGCGTGCGTGAAGTGTCGCATGCAATTGCTGTTGCAGTTTGTCGTGTGGCCGTCAGCGAAGGTTTAACCGATGTTGAATTGCCAAACGATTTGGAAAGTTATATTCATTCGCTTATGTATGAACCGAATTATTAGGCAATAGCGACGATGATTAGCCTCAATCGATCAACATCGTGCGCAATTAATCAATTAATCAATTAAACAAGTTAATAATGCCATCCAAACCCACATAGCTGATTGAATAGGTGGCGTTTTCTTTTACAATGGGTTTCGCATGATAAGCGATGCTGACGCCGGCCTCGGCCAACATATCCAAATCGTTAGCACCATCGCCCAATGCGATAATTTGTTCACGCCCCACGCCTAATTCTTTACTGACTTGCTTCAGTATTTCCGCTTTGCCTTCTCTACCAAGAATTTTTCCAATAATTTTGCCGGTCAAATGGCCGTTATCAATTTCCAGAATGTTGGCGGCCGCATAATCAAATGCCAGTTTTGTTTTGATTCGGTCGGTAAAAAATGTGAAACCACCTGAAATTACCATGGTTTTTAGTCCGGATAACTTTGCCTGTTGCAGCATTTTTTCAGCCCCAGGACTCAGTTTGACGCGTTCATCATAGACTTTTTGTAATGCATCCTGATGCACACCCTGTAATAATGCGGTGCGGCGCGTGATGCTTTCCTCAAAGCTGATCTCACCGCGCATGGTTTGCAGGGTAATAGCGGCCACTTGTGGCTTGATGTTGCGCATGTCAGCAATTTCATCAATGGATTCAATCGCCAACAGTGTTGAATCCATATCCATGGCAATCAATTTAAAATCTGAGAGTTTTTGTTTGGGATTAACAAATGCAAAATCCAGCTCAGCTTGCGTGCAGTATTCTGCAATCTGATCTGAATGTGTGGCATTGGTTATGCGAAAGGCTTGACCGGTAATCCGTTCGATCCCGTCTGCCTGAGAGAGTTTTGCGATTTCCCGCAAATCACTATTGTTTACGTCCAGTCCCTGGATAATTAGATTCATAAATGTGCAAGATATAGATAGATAGATAGATAACTAACTGGGTACAGAGGATTTATAGCAATGAATTCCATTCGACAATGCGATTGCGTCCAGCATGTTTCGCCGCATATAAAGCCGAATCGGCCGCTTTAATCATGTTCAGTGGTTCAGTAAAAGTGGATGATCCTTCATGATAGGCCGCGACGCCGATCGAAGCTGTGATTCGGATGATGCAACCGTCGTCCAGTTCATAAGCGATCTCGGTAATCGCCTCTTTTAAACGGATAATAAGATTTCTTGAAGCTTCCAATGTTGTGCCCGGTAAAATCAAAGCAAATTCCTCTCCGCCGTAGCGGCTCAGTGTGTCATCTTGGCGAATCTGCGCACAAACGTTTTTCACGACCGTCACCAACAACGAGTCTCCTGCCAGATGCCCATGGGTGTCATTGACTCTTTTAAAATGATCCAAATCGATAATCGCGATAGTCAGAGGCAAATGATATTGGGTTGCCAGATTAAATTCATGTCGCAGGGTTTCGTCAAAATACATGCGATTATAGGCGCCGGTCAATCCATCCCGTTGCGATTTTTCTTCCAGCTCCTTCATTCTGGCCAGATTATGTATCATGAGTAGTTCTTTAGCTTGAGACAGGACACCATCGGCTTCCAATGCATCATGAATGCTAATGTCAAACAGATCCTCAACGGATTTTAGGCTGACCTCCATGATTTTAATCACATCAATGAGTGCTGCGTGATCCAGTCCAAGCCAGTTGTGCGCTGTTTCCGTTAGCGCGGTCATTTTCTCAGTTTCGTGCGGGAATAGAAAATAATCGGCCAAATAGCGAGATACTGCCACACAGGATTGTAGTGTCGGACCTAAATCCTTGGGAGTTGGCTGGCTATGGCTGTTGATGCAGGACAAGGCAATATAATCAGGAATATGCCATTTCTGAAGCAGTGCATAGCCGAGTTCATCGTGTCCAGCGCCTAAAATTTGACGCTCGGCATTCAGCAATTGGTCGTGATCAGTCGTGGATGCAAGAATTTTGTTATATTCCTCTGGCATGATGGCTGAATAAGCCAGGATACCAATTTCTTGCACTAATCCGGCTAAAAACAGATCATCCAGAAAATTGAGAGCCAGTTTTTCTCCCAATGCCCGACTGGCTAGGGCTGAGGCGATGGACCTGCGCCAAAAAATATCGCTGTCAAAAGTAGGCGCAAGATCAGCAGTGGGTTTTTTTATTAACGAACTGGCTAATGAAAAGGATAATGCGATGACTATGACTGAATGGGTGCCCAAGATACTGATGGCTTGCCGAATGTTGGTCGCAACCCGGCGCGATCTATAAATAGGTGCGTTGGCGGCTTTAAGTAATTTTGCAGATAGTACCGGATCGAGTGAAATGTACTGACAGACCGTCCCTATATCTGCATCCGGATCATTGGCCAGTTCGATAATCTTGATGGCGATCGCGGGCAGGCTAGGCAGCGTCGTGCAGAAATTGAGTCGCATCTTCAGCTTGTCATCAAGCATCTTATTATCCTTATTATGAATTAACACTTATATATTATTGAATAATAGAGGTATTATTCTATGAGTATAGTATAAAAACAGCTTTGTCACTATTGTCAGCAAGAAATATTTGTCGTTATTTGTAAGAATTGTCTTTCTGTTGTAAATGTTGTCAGTCTGCATGTATTTTTCGATCGAAATGGATGCAATGCTGGTAACATCTGCTGAGACGGTTTTGCTTTGCGCCACGGAAGCTATAAGATGATGAACTGTGTGAATAATTACATGTGTTAGTTGCTTAAAAATTCTTGATAGAGGAGTCAACAGTGGATTTTGCAATAAAAGTAGGAACCCCGGAAAAACAACGCGGGGCTTGCGTGGTGGTCGGTATCTTTGAATCAAGAAAAATGACCGATTCAGCCAAAATTTTAGATAAAGCGACCCAGGGTTACATAAAAAATATTCTGGCATCCGGAGATATGGATGGCAAAGCGAATTCTTCGCTATTACTGCACAATGTACCGGATACTCTGTTTAAGCGGGTTTTGTTAATTGGATTAGGCAAAGAACCGGAATTCAAGGAAAAAACATTTCTGTCTGCCATTGCTGCCACTTTAAGTGCATTGCAAAAAACTGCGGTGGCGGATGCAACCTTGTTTTTAGCCGATTTTCCAGTCAAAGACCGTGCTGACGCCTGGAAGGTTTCGCAAATTGTCATTAGTGGAATGAGCCATCAGTATCGATTTGATCAGTTGAAAAGCAAACCAGAGAATGATCACTCCAGCTTGCGCAAACTGATATTGTGTATTAACAATCATGCTGAGTTGGCTGGCTGCGAAGAAGCTATGCAACAAAGTGTGGCGATTGCGAATGGCATGAGTCTGGCTAAAAATCTGGGTAATCTTGCGCCTAACATTTGTACTCCGACATATCTTGCCAAACAGGCTAAGGATATGGCTAAAACCTATAAACTGAAAGCATCCGTCCTGGAAGAAAAGGATATGGAGAAATTGGGCATGGGTTCTCTGCTGGCGGTTGCGCAAGGCAGCGAGCAAGCCGCTAAATTGATCGTATTGGAATATCAGGGAGCAGGCAAAAAAGACAGTCCGATCGTATTGGTTGGCAAAGGTGTGACCTTTGATACCGGTGGAATTTCATTGAAACCTGCGGCTGAAATGGACGAAATGAAATTCGACATGAGCGGGGCTGCCAGTGTTTTGGGAACTTTGCATGCGGTAGCTGAAATGAAGTTGCCTATTAATGTCGTCGGTATTATTCCTGCCACTGAAAACATGCCCAGCGGTAAAGCCACCAAACCAGGCGACGTGGTCACCAGCATGTCAGGTCAAACGATTGAAATCCTCAATACCGACGCGGAAGGGCGCCTGATTCTGTGCGATGCACTGACTTACGCAGAGCGTTACCATCCAAAACTGGTGATTGACATTGCCACCTTGACCGGTGCTTGTGTGATCGCGTTGGGGAATTCTACGACGGGCTTGATGAGCAATGATGACAAGCTGGCACAAGAATTATTGTCTGCCGGCGAGCTGGCGGGTGATCGCGCTTGGCAATTACCGCTATGGGATGAATATCAGGATCTGCTGAAAAGTAATTTTGCCGATATCGCCAATATCGGTGGCAGAGCTGCAGGCACCATCACAGCAGCCTGTTTCTTATCGCGTTTCACCAAGAAATACCGCTGGGCTCACCTGGATATTGCCGGTACGGCATGGAAATCCGGTAAAGACAAAGGCTCAACGGGACGGCCGGTGCCGCTATTGACTCAATTTTTAATTACTCAAGCTAAGGCAACCAGTTAATTGATCATTGAAATGTGCTGATTAATTTTGAATAGTTGATAGTGCTTTTTCATCGTCCATTCATGAATTAATCAGCAACTGCGAACTTTGCTGATGAGGTCGGTGTATTTATGTAAGTGACTAGTATATTAGCGATGCAATGACGCAAATTTATTTTTATTCCGGATCCAGTGATAAGTTGAAAACAGCTTGCCGGCTTTGTGCCAAGGCGGTTCAGCAAAGCATGAGCGTGATGGTTTATACACCGGATATGGCAACAATCAAGCAGATGGATGAGTTGCTTTGGACGTTTTCTCCCACGAGCTTCATTCCGCATTGCCGATTGCAGGAAGATGATGCCTTGATAAAGGTAACGCCGGTGATTTTAAGCGATGTAATGCCAATCGATTTGCAGTTTGACGTGTTACTGAACTTGCACCGCCAGTATCCGCCCGAATTTGATCAGTACAAGCGATTGATAGAGATCGCCGGGATATCACAGGAAGATAAGCTGGTTGCGCGTGAGCGTTACCGTTTTTATAAAGACAAGGGTTATGAAATACACCATTACACACTTGATGATTGAAAGGAATCAGTAAGCACTGATTTTCTTAACGATGATTGATGACAAACCCCCAACTGAGTCCGATGATGCTGAGATTCTGCAAAAATTTCGTAACTTACTCGGCAAATATCATAATCATGGCAAAATAAAAAGCGCGATAGCAACGCCGGTTGCTTCTCCATCAGAAATGGACCCTCCTATTGAGGGTGAATTGTTGCAGGAAAAAGCTGCAGAAAATATACCCATGCTGACGGAAGTGGTGGTGCTCAATCCTTCAGTAATACAACCACAGCCCAAGCGGTCAACGCCGATACAACAGATACTGGATGCCGCACTGCAAGATGCCCATATCGATATGAATTCCAGTGATAGAAAAGCATTGGCTGATGCTTTGGAAGCGCATATGAGTGATTCAATCAAATAGTTGCTTTCAGTGTGAGTTTTATCGCTTTCTTATTCGATTTCAGATAGATATTCAGAACAATCTGATGCGCTAGTGCAGCATTGTCAGCACTTCTTGTCTACGGATTGATAAGCCATCCGCTATAATGGCGATCTTGTTTTTACCCTTCAACACAACTTTAAATTCCATGGAACTCGAGAAAAGTTTTAGCCCAAAACTCATTGAAGACCGCTGGTATTCCATTTGGGAATCAGCCGGTTACTTCAAGCCCACAACTTCGGCTGACAAATCGGCTTACTGCATTATGCTGCCGCCCCCCAATGTAACAGGTACGCTGCATATGGGACATGCATTTCAGCATACGTTGATGGATGCATTGACGCGCTATCATCGCATGTTGGGGGATAACACTTTATGGCAGCCAGGCACCGATCATGCCGGTATTGCCACACAGATTGTGGTGGAACGTCAATTGGATCAACAAAATCTTGATCGGCGTGACATGGGGCGGGAGGCATTTTTGCAAAAGGTGTGGCAATGGAAGGAAGAATCCGGCTCCACTATTACCCGGCAAATGCGCCGCTTGGGAACTTCCTGTGATTGGACACGCGAGCGTTTTACCATGGATGCTGAATTATCGCGTGCAGTGACTGAAGTGTTTGTGCGGCTTTACCGTGAAGGGCTCATCTATCGCGGCAAGCGCCTGGTGAATTGGGATCCGGTCTTGCAAACGGCCGTCTCGGATTTGGAAGTGGTGTCGACGGAAGAAAATGGCTCCATGTGGCATATTCGCTATCCCGTTGAACAAGCGGATGGCAATCACACTGATCTTGCAGAAGACTTGATTGTTGCTACCACGCGCCCTGAAACCATGCTGGGGGACGTGGCTGTTGCTGTGCACCCTGAAGATCCGCGCTATCAGCATCTGATTGGGCGCCATGTCCGCTTGCCGCTGTGTGAGCGCACCATTCCGATCATTGCCGATACCTATGTTGATCGGGAATTCGGTACTGGTTGCGTGAAAATTACCCCGGCACATGATTTCAATGATTATCAAGTCGGGCAGCGTCATCACTTGGTGCCGATCAATATCTTTACTCTGGATGGAAAAATCAACGATCTGGCGCCCACTGGTTATCAGGGCATGGATCGTTTCGATGCCAGAAAAAGGATCGTTGCCGATCTGCAAGCGCAGGGTTTTCTGGTGGCAACCAAACCACATCAACTGATGGCGCCACGTGGCGATCGAACCAATACGATTATCGAACCCATGCTGACCGATCAATGGTATGTAGCCATGGAAGGTTTGGCCAAGCGGGGATTAGTGGTGGTGGCGCAGGGCGATGTGAAGTTTACGCCGGACAATTGGACGCATGTCTACAATCAATGGCTGGAAAACATCCAGGATTGGTGTATCTCACGCCAATTATGGTGGGGGCACCGCATTCCGGCATGGTATGACGAAGATGGCAATATCACGGTTGCGCATAATCTGGAAGAAGCGCAAAAGCTGTCCGGTAAAAAAGACCTGATGCAAGACGACGATGTACTGGATACCTGGTTTTCATCAGCGCTTTGGCCATTCTCGACATTGGGCTGGCCGGATGAAACCCCAGAACTGAAAACATTTCTGCCAACATCGGTGCTCATTACCGGTTTTGATATTATTTTCTTTTGGGTTGCACGCATGGTGATGATGTCGCTGCATTTCACTGATAAAGTGCCTTTCAAGGAAGTTTATATTACTGGCTTAATCCGTGATGCCGAAGGCCAGAAAATGAGCAAATCCAAGGGTAATGTGCTGGATCCGCTGGATTTGATCGATGGCATTGCATTGTCCGATTTGATTGCCAAGCGCACCACCGGCTTGATGAATCCCAAACAGGCCGAGTCGATTGAAAAGAATACCCGCAAGCATTTCCCCGATGGCATTCCAGCTTTTGGAACCGATGCGCTGCGCTTTACTTTTGCCAGCCTCGCATCACATGGCCGTGATATCAAATTCGATATGCAGCGTTGTGACGGTTATCGCAATTTTTGTAACAAGCTATGGAACGCAACTCGCTATGTATTGATGAATTGTGAAGGAAAAGATACTGGCCTGGATGATGCATTGCCACTGGTTTATACCGATGCGGACCAATGGATGATCGGTCGATTGCAACAAGCAGAACTGGCCGTTGAACAAGCTTTTGCCAATTATCGTTTTGATCTGGTCGCACGCGAAATTTACGAATTGGTTTGGGATGAATACTGTGACTGGTATGTCGAGCTGGCAAAAGTGCAGCTCAATAGTCAACAGGATGCAGTGCAACGGGCCACGCGACGGACTTTGGTACGAGTATTGGAAGCGATGTTAAGGCTGGCTCATCCGGTGATTCCGTTTATTACCGAAGAACTTTGGCAGAAAGTTGCACCATTGGCCGGTAAAAATGGCGCAAGTTTAATGTGCCAGCCTTATCCAAAAGCTGATCAAGCCAAGCTGAATGAGGCCGCCATGCAATCTGTCGCCTTATTAAAAGACATGGTTAACGCTTGTCGTACATTAAGGAGCGAAATGAACTTATCTCCGGCACTCAAAGTGCCGTTATTAGCGGCAGGCAAGCAACAGGTTCTGGACGAATTCACGCCCTATTTGTTGGCGTTGGCAAAATTATCGGAGATTCATGTGCAGCAAGATGAACTTCCCGATGTGGATGCACCCGTTTCCATCGTGGGCGAATTCAGATTAATGCTAAAAATAGAAATTGACGTCAAGGTTGAGCGTGAGCGATTAACGAAAGAAATTGCACGTATTGAGAGTGAAGTTGCAAAAGCAACAACAAAACTGACTAATCCCAGTTTTGTGGAGCGTGCGCCAGCCAATGTAGTGGCGCAAGAGCAAGAACGGTTGGCGACATTTAATGCAACACTGGGCAAATTGAAAGAGCAATTAAGCAAACTTGGATAGGACTGGATGAATCGGCCGTTGAATACATCGGAATCAGTTGTCAAGGTAGGCAATCAACCAATAAAAGCCATTTTTATATTTTTAATCCTATGATAAAGAAGATAAAGATTGATGATGTTCGTCTGGGTATGTACATTCATGAAATCGGGGAAAATTGGCTGGAACATCCATTCTGGAGAAATTCTTTTAAGCTGAATGCGCAGAAAGATCTGAATATACTGATTAAATGTGGTTTGGATGAGGTTTGGATTGATACCAGTAAAGGCCTGGATGTCATCATGCCTGAAACGGATCAACCGGAAATTCCAATCCCTTCCACTCAAGAAGCATCTGCAGAGACGCCTGCACCTGTCAGAAAATCAATAGCACCCATTGCCGTCGAAGAAGAACTCACTTCTGCAAAAGAGATTCATCACAGGGCCAAGGAAGCGGTCATTACCATGTTCAATGATGTCAGAATGGGTAAGGCGCTTGATATTAGTGAAGCCGAATCGCTGGTGAATGAGATCAGTCAATCCATCGAGCGCAATTCAAATGCCTTACTCAGTTTGGTTAGACTCAAGACTGTTGATGAATATACTTATTTGCATTCAGTTGCTGTCTGCATGTTGATGGTTGCGTTAGGGAAGCAGATGGGACTCAACGGCGAGGTGTTAAAACAGGCAGGCGTCGCTGGATTGTTGCACGATATTGGAAAAATGGCGATTCCCAATGAAGTGCTGAATAAGCCGGGAAAACTGACGGACGATGAATTTATGGTGATCAAGAGCCACCCACAGCGTGGCTGGGAAATACTTAAATCCTGTTATCAGGTGAAGGAATCGACTCTCGATGTTTGCTTGCACCATCATGAGCGTGTGGATGGAAGAGGCTATCCGGAGAAAATATCAGGCGATGCACTGTCTTTATTTGCACGCATGGGAGCAGTTTGCGATGTGTATGACGCCATTTCTTCCGCACGTTGTTATAAGGAAGCATGGGAACCTGCGGAAGCCATTCACAAAATGGCCACCTGGAAAGGTGGTCATTTTGACGAAACTGTTTTTTATGCATTCGTCAAAACCATCGGTATTTACCCTAATGGCACTTTGCTAAGGCTTAAATCAGGCCACTTGGGAGTGGTGATTGAGCAATCCAAGAAAAGCCTGACCACGCCCATCGTCAAGATTTTCTTTTCTACGCGCACTGACATGCATATTCCGATAGAAATCCTGGATTTGTCAGAAGTGACCGATAGTATCGAGCATATTGAAGATCCCAAACATTGGCACTTTGACATTACTGCCATACAAGGAATACGTTAACCGTTCTTAGATGATCTTGGAACCTTGGCTTCCACAAAATCCTGAGAGTAGGTTCTGTTTAGCCTAAGGAAACACTAATTAATTGACTGTACGAGCGAATCACTTCGTTGCGCGGTACTCGCTCCCTCGCCTATCATGTTGATATGTCTCGGTTGCTGCGTTCCGTGCGCCTCGCGCTTCATCTCGTTCGCCGTATTAATCAGCGTTTCCCTAATTCATTGCAGTATGACTGGCTTATCCGCCACTTCATTCCTGTGATTCTTTGGATCAGGTGGAAAAAATGCTTGCAAATGACGGCTGATTGCATGGATTCCCGCCATAGTGCCCGCCTCAAATTGCTGTTGCCTGAAGGCTGATTCCATGGCATGGCAGATCGTTTCCCATTCTTCAGCCGCAATCTTGGCGTGAATTCCTCGATCTGCGATGATCTCAACATCCCGGTCAGCCAGCAATAAATAAATCAGTACGCCATTGTTATAGTCTGTATCCCATACGCGCAGTTGAGAAAACACCTCGATCGCTCGTTCACGAGCAGTTTGACCTCTTAACAGCGGAATCGTATCGAGCGCAGCCTCAACGACAAAACATATTTGACCGCCATGATTCATTTCCGATTGCTGAATCGTTTGTTCAATAGTCGTCAAAACAGTCGCGGGGAATCTGCGTCGTATGGCGAGTTGTCCAGTCAACAGATGTCGGATGATGCGAGCAATATTCATTTCACCATCTCCCCGATGCGCCGCCGCCGCCAAAACCACCTCCACCGCCTCCAAATCCTCCGCCAAAGCCGCCTCTGCCCATATGTCCTGAACTATCGTGGCCTATCCAATGACCGCGACCATTTCTATAGATTCCACCACCGGTCTGTTGAAACAGGCCCATAAAAAAAGCGGCGACTGCGATGAGTAATGCCGTCGCTATGGATGAAAATAATAACCAGCCGATCAATCCCGCACCAATACTGGTTACGGTTGCGCCAGCCAAGCGCCCTAGCAGCGCTTGAAACAATCTTCCAAAAACCATGAATCCAACAAAAATGAACACAATGTTATTGAAGAGGGTGTCGACAGATAGGGCATGAGGTGTTCCGCGCTGAGCGGATGGGGAGGGAAGGGCTTCTCCTTCAATCAGGCCGAGTATGGCATCGACGCCGGCATGAATGCCACCTGTAAAATCACCTGTTTTGAATCGGGGTACGATGATTTCTTCGATAATGCGTTTTGCCTTGGCATCCGGCAGTACGCCCTCCAAGCCATAACCTACTTCGATGCGCAGTCCTCGGTCATTCTTTGCAATCAGTAATAGCGCGCCATCATCAATTCCTTTCCGACCTAGTTTCCATGCCTCGGCAACACGTATGGCATATTGCTCGATCGTCTCGGGTTGCGTGGTGGGCACCATCAAAACAGCCACTTGGCTGCCTTTCTTCTGTTCAAAGGCCGCTAGCCGTTGTTCCAGTCGCACAACTTCCTGTGTTGAAAGCGTTGACGTCAGGTCGGTGACATGCGACTTGAGCGGTGGAATGGCGATATCGGCCTGGGAACCGGCAGCCATCAGCAGTAGTACCAGCAACACCCAAACTCTGATCCAGGTTTGGATGAATCCGCTGCTTAGCATGTGATTTCTGCCTGGGCAGGAAAACCCTGCAGTGAAACGCCGAGGCGAAAGCATCGTTATTTTCCTACCGGGCTGACGGTATTGAAATCAACTTGCGGTGCAGAGGAAATCTCATGCTCATTTTCTACCGTAAAGCTGGGTTTTGTTTGAAAACCAAATAGTATTGCGGTCAGATTGCTGGGGAAAGAACGGACTACGATATTGTATTCCTGCACGGCTTTGATATAACGATTGCGAGCCACCGTGATGCGATTTTCGGTTCCTTCCAGCTGCGCCTGCAAATCACGAAAATTCGCATCCGACTTCAGCTCGGGATAATTCTCAGTGACGACTAACAAACGCGATAGGGCGCTCGACAATTCGCCTTGTGCATTCTGGAACTTGGAAAAAGCTTCTGGATCGTTGATAAGCTCCGGCGTTGCCTGGATGCTGCCCACCTTAGAGCGTGCATTGGTGATTCCCAGCAGCACATCTTTTTCTTGTGCCGCAAAACCTTTGACCACATTGACCAGATTGGGCACCAGATCGGCGCGGCGTTTGTATTGATTCAATACTTCCGCCCAGCTTGCTTTAATGTGTTCATCCGTCGATTGCAGTGTGTTGTAACCGCAACCACTCAGAATCAGCGTGCTGATAAATACCAGAGTTAGTAATCCTTTGCGCATACGTATGCCCCCATAAAAATTAATTGTTCAATACGTGGAGATTAATTCAATTTTTATAATGATACCTGAATAGCAGATCAATCAAGGCAGTACGACTTGATTAAGCAAATTAATCACACTGAAGCAAACAAAAAGTTGTCAACTTTTATTGTCAACATATCTTTAGTGTGCAATACTTCCACTACCATCAATGCCACAACAATTTTGTTTTAACACTATATGTTGTGGTTATGCAGAGAAATAATATTTCATTGAATCAACAGAAATTTATATTCTCTATCTTGAATAATCAATCAGGAGGAAACACCCATGCAACTTGCAACGGAATACGCTAACCTCAAATCGATTACTGGAAATGTAAGTTCTGTAGATGCCAATGTACCTATGCAAAATGCCCGTTTTGCCCAATACCGGGTTATCCGGCGTAATGGCGCAGTTGTTGCATTTGAACCCGGCAAAATATCAGTCGCCATGACCAAAGCATTTATAGCGATAGATGGCGGGCAAGGCGCTGCATCAGTCAGAGTGCGCGAGGTGGTTGCAAGCTTGACCAATGATGTGGTGAATGCATTACTCCGACGTCAGCCGGATAGCGGTACTTTCCATATTGAAGATATTCAGGATCAGGTTGAACTGGCTTTAATGCGCTCCGGTGAGCATGATGTTGCGCGCGCCTATGTGTTGTATCGTGAAGATCGTGCGCGCGAAAGAGCCAAACTCAAAGAGCGCGCGGCTGCTGAAACGCCGGCAGAGATCATGTACGTTATTGATAATGGCCAAAGAGTGCCATTGGACATGGCGAGATTGTCCGCATTGATCGAATCTTCCTGCAGTGGGCTGGGAAATACGGTAGATCCTGCGCTGATTCTGAAAGCGACCGTGAAAGATTTATATGACGGCGTATCGCTGGATGAAGTCAGAAAATCCACCATCCTGTCCGCACGGGTTTTGATCGAAAAAGACCCGGCTTATAGTCACGTCACCGCAAGATTGTTACTGAATAACATGCGCTACGAAGTGCTCGGCGAGGAAATATCCCAGCAAGCGATGAAATCTCAGTATAAAGAGTATTTTCCGGTCTTTATCAAACGCGGCATTGAAGCCGATTTACTGGATGAGCGCCTGGCGCAGTTTGATTTGCAGCGCCTGGCGGCAACCTTGGAAGCTGATCGTGATCTGCAATTTGATTACTTGGGATTGCAAACACTGTATGACCGTTATTTTCTGCATATCAAAGAAAGACGCATTGAATTACCGCAAGCTTTCTTCATGCGCGTGGCCATGGGGCTGGCGCTGAATGAAATCGACCGGGAAGCGCGTGCGATCGAGTTTTATCACGTATTGTCCAGCTTTGATTTCATGAGTTCGACGCCAACCTTATTCAATTCAGGGACTTGCCGCTCACAATTGTCGTCCTGTTATCTCACCACGGTTTCCGATGATCTGGATGGTATTTATGAGGCCATTAAGGAAAATGCGCTGCTTGCCAAATATGCCGGTGGCTTGGGCAATGATTGGACACCGGTGCGTGCCATGGGTGCGCGCATCAAGGGCACCAACGGTAAATCACAAGGAGTCGTGCCTTTCCTGAAAGTGGTATCGGATACGGCTGTCGCCGTGAATCAAGGCGGCAAGCGCAAAGGAGCCGTGTGTGCCTATCTGGAATGTTGGCATCTGGACATCGAGGAATTTCTGGAATTGCGTAAAAACACCGGGGACGATCGCCGCCGCACGCATGACATGAATACCGCCACCTGGATTCCCGATTTGTTTATGAAGCGCGTGATGGATGGCGGTGACTGGACACTGTTCTCACCGTCCGATGTGCCCGATTTGCACGAAAAATTCGGCCAGCAATTTGAACAGGCCTATCTGGCCTATGAAGCCAAGATTGAGCGTGGCGAGCTGGAGTTGTACAAAAAAATCCCTGCGGTGCAATTGTGGCGCAAAATGCTGAGCATGCTGTTTGAAACCGGCCATCCCTGGATCACCTTTAAGGATCCGTGCAATATCCGTTCTCCACAAAATCATATCGGCGTGGTGCATAGTTCCAACTTGTGCACTGAAATCACCTTGAACACCAATGACAAGGAAATTGCCGTGTGCAATCTGGGTTCGGTGAATCTGGTTGCGCATCTCAACCATGGCGAGTTGGATAAGGAAAAGCTCAAACGCACGATCAGCACCGCCATGCGCATGCTGGATAATGTGGTGGATATTAATTTTTATGCCGTGGCCAAAGCCAGAAATGCAAACCTGAAGCATCGCCCCGTGGGTCTGGGCATCATGGGATTCCAGGATTGCTTGCATCAATTGGGCATTCCATACAGTTCCCATGAAGCCGTCGAGTTTGCCGACCGCTCGATGGAAGCCGTTGCTTATATGGCCTATTGGGCTTCGACCGAATTGGCGCAAGAGCGCGGTTGCTACAGCTCATACAAAGGCAGCTTGTGGGATCGCGGCATTCTTCCGCAAGATTCTCTGGAAATATTGCGCAAAGAAAGGGGCGGTTTTGTGGAAGCGGATTTATCCACGACTCTGGACTGGGATGCGCTGCGTCAGCGCATTCAGACGCATGGCATGCGCAATTCCAATTGTCTGGCCATTGCGCCGACTGCCACGATATCCAATATCATTGGAGTGTCCGCCAGCATTGAACCCACTTATCAGAATCTGTATGTCAAATCCAACCTGTCGGGTGAATTCACGATTACCAATAGATCCCTGGTCAACGATCTGAAAAAGTTGAATCTTTGGGATGAAGTCATGATCGCGGATTTGAAGTATTTTGATGGCGCCATTAGCAAAATCGACCGCATTCCGGAGCATATTCGTACCCTGTATGCCACGGCCTTCGAAATGGAACCGAGCTGGTTGATTGAAGCCGGTGCGCGGCGTCAAAAATGGATCGATCAATCGCAATCGCTGAACATTTACATGGCGGGTGTTTCCGGCAAGAAACTGGACGATACTTACAAACTGGCGTGGATACGTGGTCTGAAAACCACGTACTATCTGCGTTCAATGGGGGCGACAGCCGCTGAAAAATCGACGGTACGGGCAGGTTCCTTGAATGCTGTTCCTGCCGATGGCGGTATCGCCAGAACGACAACGGAAATAGCTGCCGTCGAGATCAAATACTGCGCAATTGATGATGAAAGTTGCGAATCGTGTCAATAAACCGAGTGAATGGATCATTAATCAAGGAGTAAACCATGCTGACATTTGAAGACGAACCCGTTAAAGCTGACACACCGCCACGCATCGATCCGCGCTATCAGGTAGGCACAGATGCTGCCATGCATCAGGCAGCGCAGTATCAACACAGCGCTGTGGTGATCGATATTCAGGTGACCGATGAAACGGTTGTCGCCGGCAGTGCCAACCGGCGTGTATCGGTTGAAGATAAGCAAATTATCAATTGCAGCGCGGACGTGAACCAATTGGTGCCCTTTAAATACAAATGGGCCTGGGATAAATATCTCGGGGCGTGCGCCAATCACTGGATGCCGCAGGAAATCAGCATGAGCCGTGATATTTCCCTGTGGAAAGATCCGAATGGATTGACCGAAGACGAGCGCCGCCTGGTGAAGCGCAATCTGGGGTTTTTTGTGACTGCGGATTCATTGGCTGCCAATAATATCGTGCTGGGAACCTATCGCCATATTACCAATCCCGAGTGCCGCCAGTATTTGCTGCGCCAGGCATTCGAGGAAGCCATTCACACCCATGCTTATCAATATATCGTTGAATCGTTGGGCTTGGATGAAGGGGAAATTTTCAATGCCTACCATGAAGTGGCCTCCATCCGCGATAAGGACGAGTTCCTGATTCCATTTATTGATACGTTGACCGATCCGCATTTCAAAACCGGCACGCAGGAAACCGACCAGCAATTGCTCAAAAGCCTGATTGTTTTCGCCTGCATCATGGAAGGGTTGTTCTTCTATGTCGGTTTCACGCAAATTCTCGCGCTCGGCCGGCAAAATAAGATGACCGGCGCAGCCGAGCAATATCAATATATTTTGCGCGATGAATCGATGCATTGTAACTTTGGTATAGACGTGATCAACCAGATCAAAATGGAAAATCCGCATTTGTGGACCAAAGCATTCCGCGATGAAATCAATGAATTGATGCAAAAAGCCGTGGCGCTGGAATACCGCTATGCTGAGGACACCATGCCGCGCGGCGTATTGGGCATGAATGCGCCGATGTTCAAGGAATACCTGCGCTATATTGCCAACCGCCGTTGCCAGCAAATCGGCCTGGATATCCTTTACCCGAATGCCAATAATCCATTCCCGTGGATGTCGGAAATGATCGATCTGAAGAAAGAAAAGAATTTCTTTGAAACCCGGGTGACCGAGTATCAAACGGGAGGGGCGTTGAGTTGGGATTGAGGGTTGCAATAGTTGACGCTACCAGTTTATAAGACATTTTGTCGTATATGTTACGTTATGCTCTTTATTGGAGATTGATTGCATGATGGAGAAGTTTTGGAAAGCCGCATTGGCAGTGGGTGGTCTTGGCACTGTAGGTGCGTTTGTTTTTTGGAGCTTGTACAACCAATGGCTAACACTTCCCATTTTTTCGACGTTGTCGCCAGACCAGACATTCGAAATAATGAAGATATTTTTATACCTTACATTTGCTTCATTGCTTGTTTTCGGTTTACTTTTTTACCTGTCTCATCATTCACCACAAAAGCAATCGAATGACTACGTTTTCAATCTTCATAGTAGTTGGGAAGGAGTACATGAGATCGATTGTGATCGTCTTGTCGGCCCTGATGTAACGAATGCCGTTCGAGCAATGACTATTACCGCATCGTCATGGCTAAATGGCCTTGTTGAAAAGAAAATCATCTTTGAGAATCACTTTGAAGATTTTGTACTCTTGTATGATGAGCTAATGCGTTGTGACAAAATTGTTCCCGGCTTCGAGAAGCGCAATCAAAAATGTCGTGACTTTGTTTCAGAAGAAATGACACGCACCTATGAGCAAATGAAAAAACACAAAGGAGGTAACTGAGAATGACACGTGATGAAGTATTGTTGAAAATCGAAGCCGCCAGAAAAGCCATTGAAGACTACAAACGCGAGGGGCTAAATCAAGTACGCTACCCTAGCAGCAACGATGCTCAAAAAGTAAAGGATATCGAAACAGCATCAGTTAGGTTGATTGCTGAAGCAAGAACAATTGGTGCTGCTGGTCAGCCATGTCCGCGTTGTAACGGAAGTGGAAGGGCATAACCCTCCGGTCGCTGGGACGCGCCTACAGCTCGTAGGTTGGGTTTCATTTCATTCAACCCAACCTACGGATTGTTGTCATTTTTCAAGAAATAAAGCTTCACAGAGACTTGAATTCTTATATTTTTGTTAAAACACTTATTTTAGGCTTATAATAATAAGTGTGAATGATATTGACTGGAAACCCAAAGCGCTTAAGCAGGTTGAGAAAATCAAAGCTGCCGCCGTGCGCAAAAGAATTTTTACTGAAGTTCAGTTGTTGGCTAATTTTCCGGATTGCCAGGGTGTCAAGAAACTCGCCAATCATGCGTATAGCTACCGGCTGCGGGTTGGTGATTATCGGGTATTTTTCGAGTTTGACGGTAGCGTGCATGTGATTGATATTGAAGAGGTGAAAAAACGCGATGAGCGCACTTATTAATTACCAAACCATCTTGGATAGCAACGGAAAACCGGCTTTTGTCGTCGTGCCTTATGCCGAGTTTGTCAAACTTCCCGGCGTGGTACGTCCGGGCATGATCCCCAACGAGGTTGCCGGTAAACGCATCATGGATGAGGTCAGTATGCTCGCCGCCTGGCGCGAATACCTGATGTTGACGCAAGAGGAAATGGCTAAGCGCATGGGGATTACGCAAGCCGGTTACGCACAGATAGAAGCTTCCAAACGCCCGCGCAAAGCAACACTTGAGAAAGCCGCAGCGGCTATGGGTATTACCCTGGATCAGCTCGCATATTGAAGGGCGAGCTTGGAGCTAACAAAATTGCGATCCCGGTCAACCAATCCCCCTAATTCATCCCATTTAGAGAGGTAAAAATCCATGCAAATCCGTGAAGAGCGCGACACCATGGGCGTGGTCGAGGTGCCCGCCGAAGCATTATGGGGCGCGCAAACGCAGCGCTCGTTGCAGAATTTCAAAATTTCCAATGAGCGTATGCCGGTGGCGCTGATTCATGCGCTGGCCAAGGTCAAACGTGCGGCTGCCAAGGTTAACCACGATTTGGGATTGCTCAATGCGGCCAGCGCCGCAGCGATTATCGAAGCTGCCGACGAAGTGATTGCCGGTCATTTCGACGACCAATTTCCATTGGTGGTGTGGCAAACCGGCTCCGGTACGCAAACCAATATGAATATGAACGAAGTGTTGGCGAATCGGGCTTCAGAGTTGCTGGGAGGAGGGCGTGGTTCAGATCGCAAAATTCATCCGAACGATGATGTCAATAAAGGTCAATCTTCCAATGATGTATTTCCAACGGCCATGCATGTGGCGGCAATCCAGGAATTACACCATCGTTTAAATCCGGCCATTCGAGTATTGCGTGAAACGCTGAGCACCAAGGCCGAAGCATTTTCCGGCATTGTCAAGATCGGGCGCACACATTTGCAGGATGCGACGCCGCTGACATTAGGGCAAGAGTTTTCGGGATATGTTGCGCAATTAGATCATGGATTGAAGCATGTGCAGGCTTCAATGGCGCATCTCTATGAACTGGCTTTAGGCGGTACAGCGGTGGGGACCGGACTCAATGCACATCCTGAGTTTGCCGAGCGGGTGGCAACTGAGCTATCTCGTTTAACTACACTTTCATTTATCAGTGCCCCCAACAAATTCGAGGCCCTGGCCTGCAATGATGCGCTGGTGCATGCGCATGGCGCCTTGAAAACATTGGCCGCATCACTCATGAAGATTTCGAATGACATTCGCTGGCTGGCATCCGGGCCCCGTTGCGGCATTGGTGAACTTGCGATTCCTGAAAATGAGCCGGGCAGTTCGATTATGCCGGGTAAGGTCAATCCAACCCAGTCCGAAGCCATGACCATGGTGTGCTGCCAGGTGATGGGGAATGACGTGGCGATCAATATTGGTGGCGCAATGGGCAATTTTGAATTGAACGTGATGAAGCCGATGATTATCAATAATTTTCTGCAGAGTGTGCGCTTGCTGGCCGATGCCATGATCAGCTTTAATGACAACTGCGCCGTCGGTATAGAGGCCAATATTGAACGTATCGACCAGTTGATGCATAACTCCCTGATGCTGGTGACCGCATTGAATCCGCACATTGGCTATGACAAGGCGGCTGAAATAGCCAAAAAAGCCCATCGTGAAGGAATGACGCTAAAAGCGGCTGCGGTCGCAAGCGGCTATGTTACCGAACAGCAATTTGAATCCTGGGTGATTCCCAGTGACATGATAGGGAAATAGGGTACTGAAGCTATTAAGCGATCGAGTGAATAAGATCTCAGCGTGACAAAATCGCACATGCACGGTATAACCTCTCCATGCCAACCACTTTCCAAAAGCCTGATCCAGCAACCCGACGTGAACGTTTTGCATGGTGCATGTACGATTTCGCCAATTCAGGCTATACCACCGTCATACTGACCGCTATTTTCAATGCCTATTTCGTGGGTGTGGTCGCTGCCGATAGCGGCAATGGACATGCTACATTGCTCTGGACGCTCACAATCGCTGCTGCCAATGGTTTGGTTTTAATCAGCGCCCCTATAGTAGGCGCCATTGCCGATTGTAGCGGTGCAAAAAAGCGCTTTCTGGTCGCAACCACGCTAGGCTGCGTAGTATTTACAGCGCTATTGAGTTTTGTCGGTCCTGGTGATGTCACATTAGCCATGGTTTTGGTCATTCTGGCAACAGTTATGTTTGCGAGCGGTGAGAATCTAATTGCGGCTTTCCTGCCCGAGATCAGTCCGCCTGAAACGATGGGGCGGCTTTCCGGATATGGCTGGGCGTTGGGTTATCTGGGAGGCTTGCTTGCCTTGGTTTTGTGCCTAGCGTATATCACTTATGCAGAAAATCAAGGCATGGATGCGAGTCATTATGTACCTGTTTCGACGCTGATCGTGGCGATGTTGTTTGGAGTGGCTGCTTTGCCCACTTTGTTTTGGTTGCGCGAACGCAGTGTTGCGACACAATCCATTAAAGATCTGCATGTGATACGAATGGGGTTTGATCGATTTAAAACTACCTTGCGTCAGGCGAGGATGCATACCGATTTATTTCGGTTTTTAATCTCGTTGACGACTTATTATGCTGGCATCCACATTGTGATCGTCTTGGCGGCAGTCTACGCGCAAGAAGTGATGGGATTTAAAACCCAGGACACGATCATTCTCATCATGGTGGTTAACGTGACGGCTGCCTTGGGCGCTTTTCTGTGCGGCCATTTGCAAGATCGCATCGGGTCTAAATGGAGTATTGTGATCACCTTACTCATCTGGTCGCTTGCGATTATTTGTGCATATCTTGCGGTCAGTGAGACGCTATTCTGGATCGCCGCCAATTTAATCGGTATCGCACTGGGTGGCGCTCAATCGGCTGGCAGGGCGTTAGTTGGGCAATTTACGCCATCCGGACGTCAAGGAGAATTTTTTGGGTTATGGGGGTTGGCTACCAAACTTTCGGCCATTATCGGGCCGCTTACCTATGGCGGTATGATCTACGCATTCGAAGGAAATCATCGCATAGCGCTATTGAGCACGCTGATATTCTTTATTCTTGGTTTGTTATTTCTTGCTACTGTTGATGAAGAAAGGGGGCGGGAAACAGCCAGGATTAGTTATTGATAGATGGTTTTGTTTTTGATTCCTGTAGGAAAAACATCAAGATTCCTACAGGCTATCCAACTCAGTCAGCGAACGACCTTGAAGATAAAATCATAATAAAAGTTTTAAGGCGATTATTAATCTTTAACTTCATTGCGGCCTTCGGCTGCTTTACCTTCATGGGTTGTGCCGTAGCTGTCTGATTTTGCGCTTTCTGGTGCTGTTGGTTTACCACAAGCAACTAATGTCAATGCCAATAATAATACAAAAAATGCTGAAATTTTCATTTATCGCAACGTCCTTAAAATGTATAAAAATATTTCTAGTGTCTTAATGTCACTTCAGAACTATAGCACGTTACTGCGAATAATCCTTTATAAAATTAATTAAAATAGAGATAGTCTCGAGAAAATTCTATTCATTTAGAAGCCGCGTTGCTATTTCTGTCAGAGGCAGTGACAAAGTAGGAAAAGCAGCTTGAACTTCATCCGCTCTGCTAGGGAAACGCTGATTAATTGACTGTACGAGCGAATCACTTCGTTGCGCGGTACTCGCTCCCTCGCCTATCATGTTGATATGTCTCGGTTGCTGCGTTCCGTGCGCCTCGTGCTTCATCTCGTTCGCCGAATTAATCAGCGTTTCCCTAGGCAAATCGGGATGTTTAAAGATGCTCGGCTTAGATTCAATTCTCCCCTGGATACAAAGCCTCAATCCCGAATCTGTTCACCCCGCATTCATTTAAGTTAAGTTAAAGTGGCAGTATGAACTGAGTAGATGGCTAAAAAATTGAATAAAAAAGTGATTATTAAAAGGATGGCATCATGAAAAAGCTGTTTTTATTAGTGGTTGTGATTATTGTTATTTCTGTTCCCATGTGGGCGATTGCTGGTCCATATCTTTTTAAAACAGAAGGGTATGTTTCTGGGCAATTGAGTGCAGTCAGTCGCGATAAAAATATTACTAGAGCGTATGTTGGGGAAATATTTTTGGGAAATGAAAGCATGTCATTTTTTGAATTTGGAAATCAACCCCCTAATCTGGTATCCAATCCATGGCGATTTTGTTTCGAGAAAGATCATTATGAAGAGATAGAGAATCTCATTGGTCGCGATGTCGTGTTGGAATTCACGACACCTAAAAAAAGTTCATTACTTTCTTGCGCTTCCATGAATGAATTGAAAGCGATTTATCCAATCAGTCAACATCAATCCATGGAGCAAAAGCATTTTGTAGGCGACATCCGAACCTTGGATAGAGAAATAGCCTATGGAGTTGAGTATGGAAGAATCACGAATGTGATTAAAAATAAGGGTGAAATAAGAAGCTATTTTATGACCATGCAAGTAGGTAATGGCGGCAATAAATTTCGCCATTTCGTGATGGACGATCCCGAACTATATGATTTTGCAGTCACAGTTCTTAAGAGTGCTGCCATGGTCAAGGTGCATTATAGTGACCGATTGACCAATCCCAGAAATTTCTATGGATTTCATTCGAGATCAATGGTCGCAGAAATTGAGATTGTGGAAGATGCCTCAAGTAAGCAATGATCCTTTAGCCAATCTAACTATGGGAATTCCAAGAATTTTTGTTTGATTGTCAGTATGTTTGACAAACCATCAGATGTTCACTATCTTCGCCTTCCTGAAAAAGTGTGTTTTTTCCTATACTTGATGATCCGGAAGATTCGAAGGAAAGCCAATCATGATCAGTCCTTATCGTCAGCACCGCCGTATACTTGTCGCTAGTTTGGTCGGAACAGCTGTCGAGTTTTATGATTTTTACATTTATGCAACCGCGGCGGCGTTGGTATTCGGACCATTGTTCTTCCCGGCCAGTTCGCCAGCAGCACAATTAATGCTGTCATTTCTGAGTTTTGGTCTCGCGTTTATCGCACGCCCTTTTGGCGCGGTATTGTTTGGTCATTTCGGCGATCGGATCGGACGAAAATCGACGCTGGTTGCATCGTTGATGTTGATGGGGGTGTCGACCCTGTTAATTGCATTCTTGCCAACCTATGCGATGGTCGGTTGGGTGGCGCCGCTATTGTTGTGCATCTTGCGCTTTGGTCAGGGGCTTGGCCTGGGCGGGGAGTGGGGTGGCGCAGCGCTGTTGGCGGTTGAAAATGCCCCTCAGGGCTGGCGGGCACGCTTCGGTATGATTCCGCAATTGGGTGCGCCAATTGGATTTCTTGCCGCTAATGGATTATTTCTTTTAATTGGCATGGAATTGAATGAAGCAGAATTTGCGGCGTGGGGCTGGCGTATTCCGTTTCTGGCCAGTGCCATTCTGGTCGGGCTTGGTCTGTGGGTGCGCCTGAAGATCAATGAAACGCCCGAATTTGCTCAAGCGTTGGCACAGGAACCTCCGATTCCGGTTCCCATCGACGAACTGGTACGCAATCATGCGCTGGTCACTTTTGCCGGAACTTTCGCAGTGGTAGCCTGTTTTGCAATTTTTTATCTTTCAACCGCTTTTGCACTTGCTCATGGCACGACTGCCCTGGGATATGATCGTGAAGTTTTTCTGACTGTCCAACTGGCTGCCATCCTGTTCCTTGCACTCGGTATCATCATCTCTGGTGTGTGCGCCGATGCGATGGGTGCTGCGCGGGTACTCACATGGGGATGTGCGGCGACCATCGGCATGGGATTGATATTTGGCCCGCTTTTGGGTTCGGGATCGCTATGGCTGGTGTGGATAGTGTTGTCGCTCGCTCTGTTCATTATGGGTTTTGTCTACGGTCCTCTTGGCGCATGGTTGCCATCACTGTTTCCTCCACGAGTGCGCTATACCGGGGCATCAGTAGCTTTCAATGCCGGCGGTATTCTGGGAGGAGCAGTTGCGCCGATTGCCGCGCAGGCACTCAGCGAAATGGGCGGCACGGCGCTCGTCGGGCTTTTTCTGACGATTGCAGGCGTATTCAGTCTTGTCGGTCTGATGCTGGCTCGACGAATCGGATAATGCCTTTGCCGAATCACCGCCAATCCGGCATATATCGAGAATTTATTTAATGCACGCTATGAAACAGCGGCATTTGCAAGAAAAAACATTCCAGCCCGGAGCCGACGTATCTATAGCGATATAGTATGCTATGTCAACATAACGCTTGGTCAATTTTCAACCATCACTGGTGATTAATTTAAATCCGGCACCAACATAATAGGTTCCTGATCCACTCATTTTCCTGACTTGCTCGCCACAAGTTGGTTGTTTATTTGAAGTTAACTATTGGCATTTTCTTGATTTCTGTCAGGCTTGTTTCCCCGTTAACATTAATCAAGACAAGGCGACCACTGCCTTGAGAGTAGTCATTGCGAAAGTCATAAACCCCTCCAATAATAGTCAAATGGCCTTCTTTGACTTCTGCTGCATATTTCTTTAAGGCAGTCGAGACCTGATGATTCACATTTGACTCAACACTTTCTTTAACCTGCGTATGGTCATCAGGTTTATTGCCAGTAACTTTGATCGTATCTAATTCACGCCAAATCGAAGGCTCAAGATGTGTGGGCTTTGACATGGCCGCTTCAACGGCTCCGCAAGATGAATGTCCTATAACAAATAAGACGGGAGTGTGTAGGTGACGCACGCCATATTCAATTGATCCTTCTGCCGTTGAGACTTGATTGCCAATGTTACGGACTAAAAAAAGATCGCCGTCGGGATGAATGTCTAGCGCATGGGTGTGTAATCGGGAATCAGCACAAGTTACCATCGTAGCTATGGGTTTCTGCCCATGAATGAGTTGATTGAAATAATCCGGTGGCAATCTCTTAACAAATTCGTCGTTTGATTCTATAACATGTCGAACAATTTCCCGAACCTGGTCTCTCTCATTTTTGTTGACTGGTGCTACATTTTCTGCCATTAAGAAATTGATGTTAAATAGAAATATACCTAGAATAGTGAAGCTTAATTTTTGCATTTGACGCTAACTCCAAGTGATTAAAATGTGATTTTTAGGCTTTTGTATATCATCAAAACAATTTGGACAGATGATAGCCTGAATTAGCCGGACCTGAAGAAATATCCAACAGTCATTTTTTTATGAGAAGAAAACTGGAAAGATAGTTGTCTGAATGGGCGTTTTTGAAAATAAAGTATTGTTTACAGTAGTATCTTGAATTGTAAATGTGCCGCTAGCATGATTTAGTTAAAGCGTGACGTTATCATAAGTTGTCGATCCATCAACTGAAACATCGGATATGGCGCGAGTGGCTACAAGCCAGAACAGTTTAATGGTTTTCTACATTCTTTACACTCACACTTGACATCCCGAAACCATTTCTGTAACTTCCGCCGCACTTGCTTCAGGTGCCTGCTTGGAATTTTCCTTGGAGGTTAAACGGGAAGCTGGTGCGCTTTGATTGAATTCAGGCAATGCCAGCACTGCCCCCGCAACGGTAATTGAGTTAAGCATCTGCATCACGCCACTGTGTGTTGACATGGGAAGGCGCAGATTGGGGATTTATCCCACTCATAAGTCCGGAGACCGGCCCGAAGTGAATTTTACTACGGTATTGCGGAGGGCAATCAGTGGCATTTTGACCGGCTGTTACTATCCAACCCGGTTGGTTTGTCCAATTCTTTTCCCTTCTGCATTCGTTATTTGTTGAATTTGTCAACGTGCGGGTGTGCACGAAGGAATCATAACATGCAAACATGCCGCTTTCCGGCAATGGCTGTGCTATGGCTAGGCTCAGTCACGAACGTATTTGCAGCCAATGCTGATCATCAAGAACCCCCCGTTATTGTTACGGCTACACGCACGATGCAGACTGTTGATGCTGCGCTGGCTTCAGTGACGGTCATTGATCGCAAGGATATTGAACGCCAGCAGGCGCGTTCAATTCAGGATTTGTTGCGCGGTGTGCCTGGAGTGAGTATTTCCAATAATGGTGGAGCAGGCAAGGGCTCATCCGTTTTCATGCGCGGCACCGAATCGGATCATGTGCTGGTGATGATCGACAACATCAAGGTCGGCTCGGCGACATCGGGCATGACGGCGTTTGAAAACATTCCTATTGAGCAGATAGATCGCATCGAGATTGTGCGCGGTCCACGTTCCAGTTTATATGGTTCTGAGGCCATTGGTGGCGTAATCCATATTTTTACGCGTAAAGGCGATAGTAGCGGACTCAAGCCAAATTTCGCCTTCGGCGGTGGTAGCTACGGCACACTGGAAGGTTCTGCCGGCCTGTCGCAAAAGGGCACTCAAGGCTGGCTGACTATGAACGCCAGCGGGATCGGCACAAAGGGGTTTAATGCCTGTAACGGTTCCGGCAATGCCGGTTGCTTTGTCAGTGAATCTGATCCTGCGCTGCAGGATCGGGATGGTTATCGCAATGTCGCGGGAAGTTTGCGCGCAGGCTATCGATTCCAGAATGGATTGGAAATTGATGCCAATTTCATGCATTCTGCGGGAAAAACCGAGTTTGATGGCAGTTTTGTCAACAAATCTGTTTTGGCACAGCAAGTTCTGGGTGGTACAGCGCGTTACTCACCGCTGGACTTCTGGCGCATGCATCTGATTGCGGGCCGGAGTCGGGATGATTCGGATAATTTCCTGGGCACTCTTTTCCAAAGCCGGTTTAATACCCAGCGCGACACGGTGACTTTATTAAATGACTTCACCGTTGCCAAAAATCAACTGTTAACAATCGGTACGGATTACCAGAATGATCATGTCAAAAGTATAGACGTATTTACAGTCAACTCCCGAACTAACTGGGGTGTATTTGGCCAACACCAGGCCACTGTTGCCAAACATGATATTCAATTATCGCTGCGTCACGACGATAACCAACAATTTGGCAGTCATGTGACGGGTGGCGCTGGCTGGGGCTATCCGCTGACCGATAATATCCGATTGCTCGCTAACTTCGGTAGCGCTTTCAAATCCCCTACGTTTAATGAACTTTATTTCCCTAATTTTGGGAATCCCAATCTCCGTCCGGAAGATTCACTCAGTTTTGAATTGGGCACACGCGGCAAAACCGATTGGGGCAATTGGTCTTTGAATGTTTATGAAACCCGTATCGACCAATTGATCGCTTTTGACGCCAATACTTTTGCCCCTGCCAACATTGATCAGGCGCGCATTCGCGGATTTGAGGGCATGCTGAGTGCGCAAATTAAAGGCTGGCAATTGAATACTAACCTGACATTACTTGATCCCGAGAATCGTTCGTCCGGATTAAATCGGGGAAATGTACTGCCACGACGCGCTGAACAATCGTTTCGATTCGATGCCGATCGTCAATTTGGTCAATACTATCGATTAGGTGCTATGCTTTTGGTCGAAGGCGAGCGTTATGATGATCTGGCCAATACTCGCAAGCTGGATAGCTATGTCAAATTTGATCTGCGGGCAGAATATATCTTGAACAAACATTGGCGCCTGCAAGGGCGCATTGAGAATTTATTTAATGAACGCTATGAAACAGCTGCATTCTTCAATCAACCAGGGCGGAATTTCTTTGCCATGGTACGTTATCAACCTTAACAAGGAGTTAAATATGTTGACTTTATCCACCCGCAGTCAAATGACGATCGGATTGTTGCTGGTGTCATTGATGATTCTCACCCGCAGCCATCACTTTGCCTCGATACATAACCTGGCAGATGCTTCCTGGGTCATCTTCTTTCTGGCCGGAGTCTATTTGCGGTCCGCATGGCCATTACTGGGTTTCTTTGCGTTGAGCTGGTGGTTGGACTTTGCAGCTTATACTTGGGGCGGCGTCAGTGATTTTTGTATCACACCGGCTTATGTGTTCCTGCTACCGGCTTATGCTTCCTTATGGCTGGCTGGCCGCTGGTACGCCAAGCGATACCAATTTACATGGCATACCTTAGCGCCGCTTTCTCTCAGTGTCATGGCAGGTTTAATTCTGTGTGAATTATTCTCTGGCGGCGGGTTTTATTTCTTCTCCGGTCGTATTGCCGAAACATCCTTGAGCGAATTTGGCGAACAAGTGATCAAATACTTTCCGCTTTATATCGAAACATTCGTTTTCTATTTGGGCATCGCCGTGGTGATGCATACGCTATTTACATTGATTATTCAGCAATTCAATTCACGTAGCACCACGGCAGGATAACCATAGGGCTGGTTTTTTAGGGCGTATATTTTCCATCCAATCCGGCTGTGGCCGCAGGATTGTTCTTGCCATGAGCAATGATCATCGTTTTAGTGAATCGGAACGCGCGGCAATTTATCGGGTCATTGCAAAACGCCGTGATATGCGCCACTTCCGCCCTGACCCAGTTGATCCAGTCATGCTCAAACGCTTACTGGCAGCAGCACACCAAGCGCCCAGTGTAGGTTTAATGCAACCCTGGCGGTTTATACGCATAACAGATTCTAAACTGCGATCGGCCATTGCAGCCTTGGTAGACGAGGAACGCGCACGTACCGCGGTCGCATTGGGCCAACGAGGTGAGAAATTCATGCGTTTGAAAGTGGAAGGAATTCGCACTTGCGGTGAATTATTCGTGGCAGCGCTTATCAATGAGCGCGAAAAACATATTTTCGGTCGCCGCACGCTGCCGGAAATGGATTTGGCCTCGGTTGCCTGTGCGATTCAGAATCTGTGGCTGGCAGCACGCGCTGAAGGACTGGGGATGGGGTGGGTGTCATTATTTGAACCTGAAGCACTTGCCCGTTTATTGATGATGCCTGTCGGTAGTAAGCCCGTGGCGATTCTGTGTCTGGGTCATGTGGATGCATTTTACCCGATACCGATGCTAGTCAAAGAAAACTGGACAGAAGAGCGGCCATTGCAGGAATTTGTGTTCCACAATACCTGGAATAATGCAGAGATGCCGGAATGAATGCTGATTTAATCGCATGACTATCACGCTGATTGTAATGTGCGCTCTTTTGCTGGATGCTTGGCTGGGGGAGGCGCGCCGTTATCATCCACTGGTTGGGTTTGGCAATCTTGCACAAGCAATTGAACGATGGCTGTATGCCGATTCAGTGATGCGCGGCTTGAGCGCGGTATTGTTGTTATTGTTGCCAGTGATGCTGCTCATTGCATTAATCGTCCATTTTCTACCCTGGTCACCGGTATTTGAAGGCTTGTTGTTGTACCTCGCCATCGGCTGGAATAGTCTTATTGCTCATGCCCGAACGGTACATAACAGTCTGGTTGCCGACAATTTGCCCGAAGCCCGTCAACACGTGAGCTTTCTTGTCAGCCGAGATACGATGATGCTTGATCATAGTGGCGTAGCCAAGGCCACGGTTGAATCTGTATTGGAAAATGGCAATGATGCGATTTTTGCTGCTATTTTCTGGTTTATTATTGCCGGAGCGCCAGGTGCAGTGACTTATCGACTGGTGAATACACTGGATGCCATGTGGGGCTATCGCACGGATCGTTATCGTCATTTTGGTTGGGCCGCTGCGCGACTGGATGACGTCATGAATTTCATACCCGCACGATTAACCGCATTGAGTTACGCCATCACAGGGCGAATGGCCAGCGCTTTGTTTTGCTGGAGAACACAAGGCATCACCTGGAAAAGCCCAAATGCTGGGCCCGTCATGGCTGCCGGTGCGGGTAGCCTTGGCGTATTATTGGGCGGCGCCGCTTGGTATCACGGCAGACTCGAGCAGCGCCCCACCTTAGGCGAAGGCCACATTCCCAATGCAAATGATATTGAACGGGCATTAGGACTGATACAACGCGCATTGCTACTTTGGTTAGTCGTCATTGGTGCAGGAGAATGGTTTGCCACATCCATTATATCAGCCTGAGAAATTGCACCATGGGGGTCGTTTACGGGCGGCAGCCAAACACTACCAGCTTCCGTTGGAGGGTTGGCTTGATCTTTCTACCGGCATTAATCCGAATGGCTGGCCAGTTGCAGCCGTTCCTGCAAATATATGGCAGCGATTGCCGGAGGAAGAAGATGAATTAATTGAAGTCGCATGTAATTATTATGGCGCACCGTCGCTCTTGCCTGTTGCCGGTTCACAAGCAGCCATCCAGGCTCTCCCTCAATTGCGTAACTCGTCTCGTGTTTGCATACTTAACCCAAGTTATGCCGAACATGCGCATGCATGGCGACATGCCAATCATCAGGTATCGACAGTCGCTCCCAATCAAATAAATGATGCTTTGCCGCATACGGATGTTCTGATCATTATTCATCCCAATAACCCAACAGGTACTGTTTTTCCGACAGAGCAATTACTCGACTGGCATGCACAACTCGCTGATCATAATGGTTGGCTAATCGTCGATGAAGCCTTTATGGATATGACGCCTGAACAGAGTATTACATCCTATACCGCATTGCCTGGCCTTATCGTATTGCGTTCACTGGGGAAATTCTTTGGCTTGGCGGGGGCGCGTGTGGGCTTTGTTTGCGCACAATCGCAGTTGCTAAATCAACTAAATCGCTTGCTTGGGCCTTGGACTGTTAATACTCCCGCACGTTGGGTGGCGGTTCAGGCGCTCCAGGATGTTGCATGGCAAGAATCAACACAAAGAAATCTTTTGATTGCCAGTAATCGCTTGAAAACTTTGCTGACCCGCCATCAATTGGCTCCTGCAGGCGGTTGCGGGCTTTTTCAATGGAGCGTTTCACGTCATGCTGCTGAGGTATATGAAGCACTGGCATCGCAGGGTATTTTAGTGCGCTACCTGGATGAGCCGCCCAGCCTGCGTTTTGGTTTGCCGGCGCATGAATCGGATTGGCAGCGACTAGATATGGCACTAACGCAAATCAATCGCAAAATTCACAATTTAGCGGAACAGGCGCCATGAATGCTCAAACCTTGATGATTCAAGGCACCACATCGGATGCAGGCAAAAGCATGCTGGTGACGGCGCTCTGCCGTTGGCTGGCACGCCAACGTGTTCGTGTTGCGCCTTTCAAACCGCAAAATATGGCGCTTAACAGTGTTGTCACTGTCGATGGCGGAGAAATCGGCCGCGCACAAGCCGTTCAGGCGCGGGCAGCAGGTTTGGCGCCACATACCGACATGAATCCAGTGCTGCTCAAACCCAATACCGATAAAAATGCGCAAATCATCATTCATGGTCATGCTATTGCCAACATGGATGCCTGTGGTTTTCACGATTATAAATCCGTCGCACTCAAAGCGGTGCTTGAATCGTACGCGCGACTGACTGAACAATATGATGCGATTATTGTTGAGGGCGCAGGTTCACCGGCTGAAATCAATTTGCGTGCCAATGATATTGCCAATATGGGTTTTGCAGAAGCTGTCGATTGTCCGGTCATTCTCATTGCCGATATTGATCGTGGTGGCGTTTTTGCTCATCTGGTAGGCACGCTGGCATTATTGAGCGAAAGTGAACAGGCGCGTATTCAGGGCTTCGTTATCAATCGCTTTCGGGGGGATATGGCATTACTTCAATCGGGATTGGATTGGCTGGAACACTATACTGGCAAGCCGGTATTGGGTGTTCTGCCTTACCTGCAAGGCTTGCACCTCGAAGCGGAAGATGCTTTGCCCCAGAAAGCGGCTTCGTCTTTGTCATCAGAACAGAAAAAATTTCGCGTGATTGTTCCTGCTTTGCCACGCATCAGCAACCATACCGATTTTGATCCACTGCGCTTACACTCGCAGGTCAATTTACAATTTATTGGACCCGGAGAAACCATTCCGCCTGCCGACTTGATCATTTTGCCTGGTTCAAAAAGCGTGCACGCCGATCTGGATTGGTTGCGTGAGCAGGGCTGGGAGCCCGCTATCCGTCGGCATTTACGCTACGGCGGAAAGCTGATGGGCATCTGTGGCGGCTTCCAAATGCTGGGAAAATTCATTCATGATCCTCATGGCGTGGAAGGTATTGCCGGTAGTGCGCAAGGATTTTCTTTTTTTGATATGGAAACGACTTTACAATCGGATAAGCTACTACGCAATACGCAGGGAACACTCTCCTTTAACAGGCCGTTGAAAAACGTTTTCGAGGCAGCCGATGCAAGGCAAAAACAGGCGAAAAAGCGCAGTTTATGCTTAATAAATGAGCATTTTGAGTCTGTTTTTAACACCGCAGCGGCAACGCAGATAGTTTTTCAACGGCCTGTTAATGATGCTGCGGTGACTGGTTATGAGATCCATGCAGGTATCACCACCTATCACCGGCACTATCAGTCGGCCATTCATCTGGCGGATCATGATGATGGTGCAATCAGTGAAGATGGATTGATACTGGGTACTTATTGGCATGGCATTTTTGAGTCTTCCACAGCTTGTAGTGAATTACTTACTTGGGCAGGGCTGGATGGTCAAGCCCCAGCCCCTGATTATCATGCAACGTGTGATACTGCCATCAATCGATTAGCGGATTGCGTTGATGAGTATCTGGATACCGCACAGTTGTATCGATTGCTCAATGTAAAACCCAATACGTCATGTTAGACACCAAGACGTTGATACTCGGCGGCGTTCGTTCAGGCAAAAGCCGACTGGCTGAACGTTTGGCCACGGAGAGCCAGTTTCCGGTTACTTATATTGCCACGGCAACCATTGGAGACGAAGAAATGCGTGAACGTATTGCTGCACATCGAGTGCGCCGTCCGGTTCATTGGCAAGTCATCGAAGAACCTTTGGCATTGGCTTCGGTGTTGAATCAATATACAAAAGCCGATCATTGCGTATTGGTCGATTGCCTGACGCTATGGCTGACCAATTTACTCATGCATGCAGATGCCTCCCGATTTGATAGTGAACGATCGGCATTCTTCAACGTATTGCCGCACCTGACGGGAAAACTCATTCTAGTCAGCAATGAAACGAACATGGGGATCACTCCGATGGGTGAACTGAGCCGCCGCTATTGCGATGAGGCCGGTAAATTGCATCAGGAAATCGCACAATATTGCGATCAGGTGGTTCTAACCGTTGCCGGATTACCGTTAATGCTAAAAGGAGAACGTGTGTGACCCGGAAAATTGTGCTGAATTGGCTGGAAGCACCATTAGCCACTCCCAATCTGGAAATGACCCGGATAGCAGAAACACGTCAAGCACAACTGACCAAACCACCGGGTTCGCTCGGTCGCCTGGAAGAAATTGCTGTCCAACTGGCTACTTTGCAAAATACCGCACAGCCTTGTGTTGATCAGGTGCACATCGCCATATTTGCCGGTGACCATGGCGTTGCTGTGGAGGGAATCTCAGCATTTCCTCAGTCAGTAACCAGCGAGATGATCAGGAACTTTGCGCGTGGCGGTGGCGCAATCAATGTGTTGGCGCGTGCTTTGAGTGCTTCCCTGGAAATCATTAATCTGGGAACAGTGCAGGATACGCGGTCATTAACCGATGTGAAGCATTATCACTTGGGACCTGGTACGGCCAATTTTATCCATGGACCTGCAATGACTGAAGATCAACTGAATCAAGCACTGAATGCTGGTTTTGATGTCATTGAGCAGGCGCAACAAAATAACAAACAATTGTTTATTGGTGGAGAAATGGGGATTGGCAACACCACCAGTGCCACCGCGTTGGCTTGTATCCTGCTCAATGAGCCGCCCATGTTGCTGACAGGCTCCGGCACTGGTCTTGATAGTCATGGCATTACTCACAAAATTAATGTGATTTCACGGGCTTTGGCCGCGCATCATGCGCATATCCATTCCCCTTTGGATGCGCTACGCCGTATGGGCGGGTTTGAAATCGCTGCGCTGACAGGCGCTTATATTCATGGGGCGCAAGTAGGGCTGCCGATGCTGATCGATGGATTTATCAGTAGCGTTGCAGCGCTGGCCGCGGAGCATATTTTTCCAGGTTGCAAAAATTGGTTCTTTTATTCACATCAATCCGCAGAATTGGGGCACGGCAGGGTTCTGAAAGCGCTCGATGCCGAGCCACTCATTGCTTTGAATATGCGCTTGGGTGAAGGGAGTGGTGCGGCTGTTGCACTCAATCTATTACGCATGGCCTGCAAGCTGCACAATGAAATGGCTACTTTTTCGGAAGCGCAAGTGTCGCAGAAAAACTAATGTCCACTGAACCATGACCACTTTCATCGATTTGCTCAGACATGGCGAGACCGAACATAGCAGTCGGTATTGTGGCAGCACCAATCATCCACTGACACCGCTTGGCTGGACACAAATGTGGAATGCTATTGAAAACAAGCAAAACAAACTGCACCAGTGGCAGCACATCATTACTTCCCCGTTAGCGCGCTGCGCAGATTTTGCACAAGCCTTGGGGCAGCAATACGCCATTCCGGTGAAACAAGATGCCCGTATTCAGGAAGTACATTTTGGGGATTGGGAAAATCAATCCGCCGCGCAATTGATGGAAACCGATCCCGATGTTTTGTCGCGTTTTTGGCATAATCCGCTGGACAATCCACCGCCGAATAGTGAGCATTTGCTGGATTTCCAGGCCCGCATTTTGTCAGCCTGGCATGCCATACAACAACAGTTTTCGGGACAAAGCATCTTATTGGTTACGCACGGTGGTGTTATCCGCATCATTATTTGCCATATTCTGCAGTATCCGATTGAATGTCTGCTGGAATTTGAAGTGCGCCATGCTGAAATGAAGCATGTTTCCATAGCGCTTGAAGAATATCCCCCAGTAAAAATTCTCTCCGATTCAAGGATATGATCAAACCCTTTCTCATCTCGGTGCAATTTCTCACCAGATTGCCCGTGCGCTTGGCCTCTCAACCGAACGAAAAAGATCTTGGAAATTCTCTGCTGTTTTATCCGCTCGTCGGTTTCATCATTGGATTAATACTCATCGGATTGAGTTGGTTATTGAGCGGCTTGCCGCCGCTAGTAACCGCAGCATTACTGGTGGCTACTTGGGTATTAATAACCGGTGGATTACACCTGGACGGCCTGGCGGATAGCGCGGATGCTTGGATTGGCGGTATGGGAGATCGTGGCAAGACACTGGCGATCATGAAAGACCCCAATTGCGGTCCAGCGGGTGTGACAACCATCGCATTGATCCTATTACTCAAATTTACCGCGCTGCACAGTCTGGTGATTGCCCATGAATGGATCACCGTACTACTGGCTACCACTCTTGCCAGAACCTTATTGCCCTTGCTATTTTTGACCACACCGTATGTGAGAAGCAATGGATTGGGGGCCGTGCTGGCTACTCATCAGCCGCGCGAATGGAGCCTGATGGTTATCGTCGCAACCTTCGCAGCGATATTGCTGCTCACTGCCAGTCATTATTTAGTGTTGCTGCTGGCCGCAGTGATCACGTTCTTGCTATTACGCCATCTAATGCTTGATCGCATTGCTGGAACAACAGGCGATACAGCCGGCGCATTGGTGGAAATTACCGAAACAGCAATGTTACTGGCTTCAATGGTGACTTTAAACAAGTTTCTTTAGTGCATAAAAAGAAATTGTGTATTGAAAATGGAGGGTAAATATCTTGAGACCTTTGCAAAATCACGTAAATTTCTCACTTCATCGCAATTTAGGATTTTTTGTGAGCGGTCGGGTATTTTTTAGCCCTTTTTCCGCAAATGATCCAGGAAGAGTCACGCCAAACTGGTTATTACCGGTTGAGAGGACGCAATATCCCTATGTTTGCGTGATTATTCGACTTTTTGGTACTTTCGTAAATACCCATAGTCAGTAAGAAAGCTTTTCCACAAAATCTGTGGATAAAGCTGTAAATGAGTATATTTTTTTCAATTTTCTCAGATTTTCTTAAGCCCCTTCATTTACAAAGCAAATGATAATCATTATCATTGTTGCCGAAATGATATATAAATAAAGCGCCCGATTTTCACATGAAATATCTTTGCTCACATAGAAATATTATGTATGAGCAAAGATATATGGAATAGCAGAACTATTTGCATATTTTTCATTGTAAAGAGGCGCATCCCAGCCAGCCAACAAAGTATCTATCTTTTGTCAGCCAGCCATCACTTAATAATTAGGAGATGGTTCTTTGCGCGCAAGAAAGGAATTAGTAGAGAGGGGAGGAAGTTGTCATTTGTCACGGGTTCTGAATCTGTGCTCGGTACCCATACTATTTGCTGCCTGTGTAACTAAATCTAGCGCTACAAAATTATCTGTCACCAAGTACTTAATTCTTGAATTTCCAGATAACTTCAGATTGGCTGTATTCAAACTACTCTACGATTGCAAAGAACCCAAGTGCAGCAACGACTTTAAAACTATTCAAGTTGGTAACTGCCACGTCATCTCACCTTGCAGCAAGATACACAAACAAGACAATACCAAAACCACTCTCCTAAAAAATTTCATAGCCGGTGTACTTGATTATGAATTTTGGTTTATCAAATATCGGTGCTTCGCTGGGTATGATTTTTTTCTTACGTTAGCGTATTGGTTCGTACTAGCGCTTTCAGCTTTCAATAACCTATTACCAATTTGTCGACAGGAAACCGGGATCTATCCCACTTCCAGCGACCAGATGTTGAATTGGAAGTGGTGATGGAGATTCAGAGCCAATGTCATGTGCATGTCGAAACAAAGATGCATCGGCGACTTATGACGGTGGCCAGAATGATGCATTTTCTCGCCTGTCGGAAATGATCAATCGAGCTGATGCTGCCGTCTGCACAACTGATTGCGTCAGTCATGCTACTTATTATCGATTGAAACGTCTTTGCAAACGTAATGGCAAGCCTTGTTTGCTATTCAAAGGAAATGCCATTTCCAGCTTTGCTTCAGTACCTACCCAAATATCTTCAAGTCAAGCGAATTTGAGAAGTGATGTTATTGAGCAATCAAAGGGGGAATGTATATAAATTATTGATCCGTAAATAATATTTAGAATTTCTGTCAAGTAAGTTTGGTGACTAGGTATTCATGTGGACCTATATATCAAATAAACATTATTAAAAATAATTATCAATAAATTATAAAGATCATGATGGTGCCTGCAGAAAAATGGACTCGAGAACTGAATACACTGTTCATTATTAATCGTATGCAATTACGTCGAGCTGCATACAAAATCTTAGGAGATTGGGATATTTCGGATGACATTTTACAAGATGCTTATATTAAGGTAACCGAAGTATCGGCTACGCAGGATATCAGGCAACCGTTGGCATACCTGTTCCGGATCGTCCGCAACTTAGCGATTGACCACTACCGGCGCGGCGTATTTGAAACAGAACTGTTTGGAACAGAGGAGGAAGGATTATATGTCCAGACTCTGACAGAAATGCCTGAAGCCAATGCAATCAATCGTCAGCATTTGGCGTTGGTGGTAAAAGCTTTAGCTGAGCTGCCTGAGCGTACCAAGCAGGTTTTTATGCTGTATCGAGTCGAGGGATATACACATCGAATGATTGCCGATGAACTGAATATCTCTACCTCCTTGGTAAATATTCTTATTCATGAGGCAACGGAACATTGTAGAAGTGTTTTCTTGAAAAATGTGGAATAAGTAATATTATCTCGCGCCCCAAGAGAAGGGCTCTCTTCAATTTTTTTGCTGTTTTTTTGTATTCTTCATAAGCCGATTCGTCTACTCTGAATAAGAAGCATTCTTATTAAAGAGAATTCAAAACTTATTACCCTGTACATTTGAGGTGTTGACTATGACGAGTTGCTTTGATCGTGAAGATGGTGTTTTTCGTGTGCTGGTCAATCATGAAGAGCAATACTCTATTTGGCCGGAATGGAAAGTTATTCCTGGCGGTTGGAAAGATACCGGTGTGTTAGGTGACAAGAAAACCTGTTTGGATCATATCGAGAAAGTTTGGACAGATATGCGTCCGCTTAGCTTGAAACGATTCATGGACAATCAAGTTTAGTACGCTGCAACGATGCAAAAACCATTAACACTTTTCTGTTTACCCTGCGCAGGTGCAAGTGCAACGATGTATCTGCGTTGGCGACGCTTATTGCCTTCCTGGATAACGGTGGAACCGCTTGAGTTATCAGGTCGTGGCAGTCGAATGGATGAGTTTCCCGCAGAAAGTTATGCGGCACTGACGCAAAGTCTGTGCGATGAGCTAGTGCCTTCACTACCTGAACGATACGTTCTTTTTGGTCACAGTATGGGTGCCTTGCTCGCTTATGGTGTCGCTCAGGGTTTGTACGCTAAACGATTATCCATGCCTATAGCACTGTTGGTATCGGGCTGTGCGGCACCCAGTCATCAGGATAGTCAGCGTTACAACAATATGCAGAGTGATGCCGCATTAATAGCGGATTTAAGCAAACAAGGCGGTACGCCGGAAGAGGTATTTGGCAACCAGGAATTGCTGAGAATGACACTGGATTTATTGCGGGTGGATTATCGTGTTTGTGGAAGCTATGAACATGCTCAATTACCACCACTGCCAATTCCAATTCACAGCTTCGGTGGACGTGCGGATGAGATTAGTGCCGCAAGGCTAAATGATTGGCGGCTAGAAAGTACTCAAACATTCACATTGGATTGGTTTGATGGCGGACATTTTTTTCTGCGTCAGTCTGAAGACTGGTTTATATATGTGTTAAAAAAACGTTTGATGGAAAGTCAGATTGAGGTGTTCAGTGCAACGCTTGCATCTGCCTAGGACCGTGCCTGCTGGCATTGAGGTTTGGTTACTCAAATTTGATTTTCACTCAACGCAACTCATGGACGACTGGCCGTTACTAAGTCTGGATGAGCAGATGCGCGCGCAGCGTTTTCGTCAGCATGAAGATCAGGTACGTAGCATTGTGACACGGGCGGCATTGCGTCGTCTGCTGGCAGAATGGGTAATGTCATCTCCCCATGACATTCAGATTGAATTAGACAAGTTTGGCAAGCCTTGCCTATCAGACAATTTCGGTATTGAGTTTAATGTTTCCCATGCAGGTGATTTTGCATTGATTGCACTATCTACTCAAGGAGAAATTGGGATTGATATTGAATATCGTCATAGAGATGTCAGCAATCTGTGTATTCATGTGCTTTCCCCAGTGGAGCGTGCCCGGAAAATTTGGTCACATAAAAATTTCATTAAACTCTGGGTAGCCAAAGAATCTGTATTGAAGGCGCTAGGATTCGGTATTGCCGAATATCTGCAAGCCATTACGGTGTTGCCTGATCATGGTGGAAGCTACCATGTGATGCATGATCAAACCGAATGGGCAGAAGTTAAAGCGTGGTCGATTGATGCACCCATTCACTATGTGGCGGCATTGGCATTGACAAGCCATCGCAAGCTGGAGCTAGAACGCCCCCTCTTCCTATCTTGTTTTTCCAAATGTGCCTGATCCAGATGAGAACTATATATAGCAGTCATGAAGTACGAACTTTACGTTCGAATGGTAGAGAATTTACTGGGATCAATGAATGTCAATGGATTAGGTGTAAATAATGAGTACAAGATTGATTCCATCGCGCAGATACCCTGACAACATCGTTGTACATCTACAGACGCTGGCGCGCGAACGCCCGGCAGACACTGCGCTGATCGTTGTCAGTGCGGAAGGTGAAGCGCTTATCGACAGGAAATTTGATTATGGGTCACTCGATCTGCAAGTCAAAGCATTGGCTGCGGTAATGCAAAATCAATATTTACCGGGAGAGCGAGCGTTACTGCTTTTGGATAACGATGAACATTATGTCATTAGTTTTCTGGCGTGCCTTTACGCAGGAATTATTGCCGTGCCCATTTTTCCGCCGGAATCTGCACGGGAAAAGCATTTGGCAAGATTAATCGCGATTGCCAATGATGCAAAGGCCAGCTGTATTCTTACCACCAGCGAGATTCTCCCGCTAATCAGCAGTGCAGCTATCGCACAGTTTTCTGAAGCCGGTATTCTCGCCGTAGATGCGATTGAACAAAGTAACGCATCACGATGGCGTTCTCATGCTCCGAAGGGGGATGAGATTGCTTTTCTCCAATATACGTCAGGATCAACCTCTACACCCAAAGGTGTCATGGTCAGTCATCATAATCTGATGATGAATGCCCGGGCATTTGAGGAAGGGATGTCGATCAGTGCAGATGACATATTTGTCAGTTGGCTTCCTCTCTATCATGACATGGGGTTGATCGGAGGACTCTTGCAACCGATACATCGCGGTATTCCGGCAATACTGATGACTCCTCAATTTTTTATCGAAAGACCCGTACGTTGGCTCGAAGTCATTTCGCATTATCGCGCTACCGTCAGCGGTGCACCCAATTTTGCTTTTCAGCTCTGTGTCGAGCGTGTGAGAAGTTCGCAGCTGTCAGAACTCGATTTGTCCAGTTGGCGTGTTGCTTTTTCCGGCGCGGAACCGGTACGTAGAGACACGATGCTGGCATTCATTGAACGCTTCAAATCCGCCGGTTTTTCGGCGGGTACCATTTATCCTTGTTATGGTTTGGCTGAAGCAACATTATTTGTCACCGGCGGGGTGCGTGGGGAAGGGATGAAAGCGCATGAATTTTCTTCCGAGTTGCTCACACAAGGCAAAGCGGAAATAGCGGCACAGGGAATTCCAATTATTGCATGCGGTTTTCCCGCTTCAAACCATGCAGTTAAAATAGTTGATCCGGAAAAGCGGATGCCATTGGCGGATGGTTATGTTGGTGAAATATGGACGGATGGTCCCAGTTTGGCTTGTGGCTACTGGCAGCGTCCCCAGGAAACCGCAGAAACTTTCCTGAATCATGACGGTGAACGCTGGTTACGTACCGGTGATCTGGGCTTTATTTATGCCCGGCAGTTGTACATTATGGGACGGCGCAAGGACCTCATCATCATCCGCGGACAAAATATTTATCCGCAGGATATTGAGCTGGTCATTGAGGAAGAGGTTGAAGCCGTACGTAAAGGGCGAGTGGCTGCATTTGCTGTTGAACATAACGAAAGCGAAGGGATCGGTGTTGCCGTCGAAGTGTCGCGCAGTATGCAAAAACTCATTCCCGCTGAAACATTGGTAGCAGTGCTCAGTGAAGCAGTCAGTGCAAGTTGTCACGAATCATTGTCTGTGGTGGTATTACTCAATCCGGGTGCGCTGCCCAAAACATCCAGCGGCAAACTGCAGCGTTCCGCATGCCGCCAAGGCTGGCGCGAGCGTACACTGGATGCTTATGCTATTTTCGAATACGGTCATTTCGTGTTGGGTGGAAATAATCAATCTTCCCAAGCATTACTGGATGAAACAGAAATTGCGCTGGCCGCTATCTGGGAAACGGTACTCAATCGGACCGGATTGGGGCGTGAGGATCATTTTTTTGCCATCGGTGGCAATTCACTCAAGGTTGTTCAGGTTGTGGCACGTATTTCCGATCAGTGGCACATCCCATTTACTCCACGCAGCTTGTTTCAGTACCCGCGATTGCATGAATGCGCAGCGGAAGTTAAACACCTGTTGTCATTAAACGCTTCTCAACCAGTTACTGACAACTGCATATTGCCCCGCAAAGATAAAATCAACACATTGCCTTTATCCTACGGGCAGCAGCGTCTTTGGTTTCTATGGCAGCTTGATCCATTCAGTACCGCTTATCATGTTCAGCATGCCGTGCGGTTATCAGGTGCATTGGATAAACCAGCACTTCAGGCGGGTTTTCAGGATTTGATTGAGCGGCACGCGTCGTTGCGCACGATTTTTCATACCAATGCAGCAGGTTCCGTCGAACAAGTGATTCAACCGGAATCGTCGTTGGTTATTACCGATATCGATTTGCTAAGCTTGGTTGTTTCACAGCGCGAACCACGTGCTTCAGAAGAAGTGCAACGAATTATTTCGACACCGTTTGATCTGATGCAAGGCCCATTACTACGCATAGCTTTAATCCAGGTAACGGAGCATGAGAATATTGTGCTCATCGTCATGCACCATATCATTTCGGATGGTGTCTCGATGCAAATCATGTTGAATGATTTTGCAGCATTTTATCAAGTGCATGTACAAGGGAAGCCAGCTTGTCTCGATCATTTGCCTATCCAATACGCGGACTATACGCTCTGGCAAAAAAATTGGCTGGAAGCGGGCGAAAAAGATCGACAGCTTACCTATTGGCAAAATTATTTAGGCAATGAACATCCGATTTTGATGCTTCCGGTTGATCGTGCGCGGCAGCCTGCCACCAGTTATCCTGCGGCACGTTATCGTTTTGATTTATCTCTGGATGTATTGGAAAAGCTGCGCCAGTTGGCACTTGGCCGTGGGGCAACGCTGTTTATGACGTTGTTGACCGCATTTCAGGTATTACTGTTTCGCCATACGGGACAGCAGGATATTCGCGTGGGTGTGCCGATCGCCAATCGCAATCGTATTGAAACATCTGGCTTGATCGGTTTTTTCGTCAATACCCAGGTATTGCGTGGTCAATTGCATGGCCGGATGTCGCTTGCTGAACTTTTGCATCAAGTGCGGGAGGATGCGCTGATTGCGCAAACTCACCAGGATCTCCCATTCGAGCAATTGGTCGAAGCATTACACCCGCAGCGGGATTTGCGTCATAGCCCGCTGTTTCAGGTAACCATCAATCACCTGCAAAAAGATTACCGGAAGCTCCAGCAACTTTCCGGGTTAATGGCCGCCGATTACATCCTCCCTGAGCAGGCGGCGCAATTGGAATTAAGACTCGAAACGGTCGAATTGCCCGATGGCAGCGTAAGCGCCAGTTTCATTTATGCGGCTGATTTGTTTGAATCGGACTGGATTGAAAGATTGGCGCATCACTTTATCCGCATTCTGCAAACATTGGCAGCGCACCCGGAAACAGCCATCAGTGAGATCGATCTATTAAGTGATAAAGACAATGAGCAGCTTAAAGTTTGGGGAAGTAATGCGCCATGTGCCACGATTAACCATACAGTGCACCAACTTATAGAACACCAAGCCAATAGATTTCCGCAAATGACAGCGGTAATCTCGGATTGTATCGAATTGAGTTATGCAGAACTCAATCGCAGGGCGAATCGGCTGGCGCATCACCTGATCAGTTTGGGTGTTAACCCGGAAATGCGTGTCGGTATCGCCATCGCGCGTGATTCCGTTGAATTAATAGTGGGTCTTCTGGCTATCTTGAAGGTAGGTGGCGGTTATGTTCCGCTAGACCCGGAGTATCCGCTAGAGCGCTTGAATTACATGATTGAAGACAGTGCCATTCAGTTATTGTTGACACAAACGCATATCAAACCAAGGATTCCACATAGAGTAGGGGTGGAAATACTGGAGCTCGATACACTCAATATCAGTAATGAGCCGGAGGAGAATCCCCAGGTCAAATTGCACAGTGAAAATTTGGCGTATGTCATTTATACCTCCGGTTCTACCGGCCGTCCCAAGGGTGTGCCAGTTGCGCATGGTCCTTTAGCCATGCATCTGACGGAGATTCAGAAAATTTACGATGTGCAATCGGGCGATCGGGAATTGATGTTTTTCTCGATGAATTTTGATGCAGCAGCAGAGCAATGGATTACCCCTCTGACTCAAGGCGCTACGCTCGTTCTCTCTTCCACAAGCGATTTGGCGGGTGAGGGTTTTGTGGAACTAATCAAAAAACATCGGATAACCATTCTGCATCTTCCCCCTGCCTATTTGCGCATGTTGCTACCGTTGATGGAAGGTAAAAAACATACCGTACGCACCTGTATCGCCGGCGGTGAAGCATGGTACGCCGCTGACGTGATCGCCGCGCAGGCGATGTTCCAAGGTGTCAGGCTGGTAAACGCATATGGTCCGACCGAGACGGTGATAACCCCGTCGGCATGGGTGAGTCATACGAATGAGAATGCTGAGGCACAGATCGAAGGCGATCATGCGCCGATCGGCCGGCCTGTCGGCACGCGCAATTTGTATGTTCTGGATGCGGAACTCAATCTTGCGCCAGCGGGCACGACTGGGGAACTCTATGTAGGCGGTGAAGGATTGGCGCGTGGTTATCATGACCGGCCAGCATTGACCAGTGAACGCTTTGTTTCCGATCCTTTTAGTCAGAATGGAGGACGCCTCTACCGTACAGGTGACTTAGTGCGTTGGCGCGGCGATGGGCAACTTGAATATTTGAGTCGCATTGATCATCAGATCAAGATTCGCGGTTTCCGTATTGAGTTGGGTGAAATCGAAGCGCAATTGCACGCCCATGTTGATGTGCGTGAAACGGTCGTTGTCGCTCATGAGGGGCGCAGTGGGATACGTTTAGTTGCCTATGTGACGGCGCATCAAGGAATTCAGCTTATCCATTGCTACTAAAAACGGCATTGGGTAACACGCTGCCCGATTATATGATCCCCGGCCAGTTCATTTTCCTGGATACGCTGCCGCTCAATCCCAACGGCAAAATAGACCGGAAAGCATTGCCTTCCCCCGAACAATTTGATGAATCAGACTATGAGCCGCCGGTTAACGCAATAGAAATGACTGTTGCGGAAATATGGGCGGATATCTTAGAGGTTCCCCAGGTTGGATTACATAATAATTTTTTTGATCTGGGCGGGCATTCACTATTACTGATCAAAGTAAAACAGAAATTGGAAGCGCATTTAAGTGTGTCCATTGCCATTGTTGATCTTTTTCGATACACCACGGTTGCAAGCTTGGCGAAATTTTTGAGTCAAGGTAACAACACGGGGCATGCATCTTTGCAACGCCATCGGGATCGGGCACAGCGGCAGCGTGGCGCGTTTATTCAACGAAAACAAAAAATAGAGAGGATACATTGATGGATAGCTCCGAAGAATTAACGCAAAGCGCAGAAATTGATGTTGCGATCATTGGCATGGCATGTCGTTTTCCGGGTGCGAAAGATATCGAGTCGTTTTGGCATAATTTGCGGGATGGCGTTGAATCGATCACTTTCTTTAGCGATGAGGAACTGCTCGAACGTGGCGTTTCTGCTGAGGTATTGAAGGATCCCCTGTATATCAAGGCAGGTGCTCATCTGAGCGATGTCGATTGCTTTGATGCATCTTTTTTTGGATATACACCCCGGGAAGCAGCAGAAACAGATCCGCAACATCGGTTGTTCCTGGAAGTGGCATGGCAAGCGCTGGAAGACGCCGGTTACGATACCTCGCGGTACGCTGATCCGGTCGGCGTATACGCCGGATGTGGCGTGAATACCTATTTGATGCTGAACTTGCTGTCCAGCGGGCGCATGGCGGATAAGCACGATATTTCTTCGTTGCAAGGACTGATGAACGGAAACAATAAAGACTCGATGACGACCACGGTCGCCTATAAGCTCAATCTGCGCGGCCCTGGAATTACGGTGCAGACAGCCTGCTCTACTTCTCTGGCTGCAACGCATGTCGCTTGTCGCGGGCTGCTGAATTACGAGGCCGATATGGCGATTGCAGGGGGTTCCTGGGTTAATTTGTTGCATGAGGGTGGGTATCATTATCAGCCTGGAGCAATCCTTTCACCGGACGGTCATTGCCGCGCTTTTGATGCGAAAGCGGCGGGAACGGTCATCGGCAGTGGTGTGGGTGTCGTAGTACTAAAGCGATTGACTGATGCGCTGGCGGATGGCGATACCATACACGCGGTGATTAAGGGCTCCGCGATCAATAACGATGGCTCCGCTAAAATCGGTTATACCGCTCCCAGTGTGGAAGGACAAGCAGAAGTGATCTTGGCCGCCCAAACGATTGCCGACATTCCTGCGGATACGATCAGCTATATTGAAACACATGGTACCGGCACCACCATCGGTGATCCGATAGAGATTGCCGCTTTAACACAAGCCTTTCGGGAAAGCACCGACAAACGCGGATTCTGTGGTGTTGGCTCGGTCAAGACCAATGTCGGGCATCTGGACGCAGCGGCAGGGGTGGCGGGCTTGATCAAAGCAACGCTTGCACTCAAGCATCAGATTTTGCCGCCCAGTTTGAATTTTGAACAGCCCAACGCACAAATCAATTTTTCCTCGAGCCCTTTCTACGTGAATACGGTGAGTAAAGCCTGGGAGAGTGGTGCGACGCCACGCCGTGCCGGTGTGAGTTCGTTTGGTATCGGCGGAACCAATGTGCATATGATTGTCGAGGAAGCGCCACCAATCAGTTCATCCGGTCCATCACGCGATTGGCAGATACTCATGGTTTCAGCACGCAGCCGGGATGCGCTGGAAAAAGCGGTGATACGTCTGCAGGATCATATCGTTACGCATCCAGAGCAGTCATTGGCCGACACCGCCTATACGCTGCAGACCGGAAGAAAGCATTTTTCGTATCGAGCGATTGCGCTATGCCGTGATCATGAGGATGCAGGAATGTTACTGAAGAACCGCGATGCTGACCGTTTTCTGGCGCAGAATGTAGCCGTTGAAAATCGCTCTGTGACCTTCCTGTTTCCAGGACAAGGCGCGCAATATGTCGATATGGCGCGCGATCTTTATCAGCATGAGCCGGTTTTTCGTGAGGAATTTGATCGTTGTCTGCAGTTATTAAAACCGCATCTTGATTTTGATTTATTCAAGCTGATCTATCCGGGCTCAGACGAGGAGGCACGGATTTTCGCCTCATCACGGTTGGAGCAGACCGAAGCGACACAACCCGCGCTGTTCGTCATTGAATATGCATTGGCACAATTATGGATGTCATGGGGAGTCCAACCTGCATCGATGATCGGACATAGTGTGGGGGAATACGTGGCTGCCTGCCTGGCAGGGGTATTTTCCCTGGAGGATGCCTTACGGCTGGTTGCTATGCGAGGACGGCTGCTACAGCAAATGGAAACCGGCGCCATGCTGGCTGTTATGCTATCTGAAGCAGAGCTTGCGCCGTATATGATCGAAGGCTGCGATTTGGCAGCAGTGAATGGCCCGGCATTATGTGTGGTGTCTGCACCAACTGTGGTGATAGAGAGTGTGGAAAAGAGTCTCACTGAAAATGGAATTACCACGCGGCGATTACATGTTTCACATGCATTTCATTCCAGCATGGTGGATTCCGTACTGCCTGTTTTTGTCGAGATGGTTGCCAAGATTAAATTGCGTCCACCCAAAATTCCCTTTTTCTCTAATCTGAGCGGGGATTGGATTACACCTCAGGAAGCAACGGACGCCGGTTATTGGGGACGGCACTTGCGTGGAACAGTACGCTTTAACGATGGCTTGCAAAAATTGCTGAGTGATCAGGCGCAGATTTTATTGGAGGTCGGACCTGGAGAAACATTGATAACATTGGCGCAACGCCATCCTTTGGCAAAACCCGAGCAGCGCATACTGTCATCGTTGCCCCATCCCAGTAAAGGCCATTTGGCCCAGCAGCATCTATATCTTAATTTGGGCAAGCTGTGGTTGGATGGCGTGATGATCGATTGGAAGGGATTCTATGCGCATGAACGCCGGCATCGCATTTCATTGCCGACGTATCCGTTCGAGCGTCAATCTTACTGGATTAAACCTGACGCATCGAATGCACAAGCTGCTCCTAAGTCAGGCCGTCATTCGATTGTGGGGCCGGAAGGAACAGAAAATATTCCTGCGCATTCAATCAATGATTGGCTCTATGTGCCTTCATGGCGACGTACCGATGAAGTTAATTTTGAAAACTTTGTTCCTGAGACGGTTAGTACTTATTTAATTTTCAGCGATGAGCATGCACTCAGTGCCGCTTTGATCGAGCGTTTATTATGCTTGGACGTCAATCCTATCGTAGTTTCTGCCGGTAAAAAATTCCAACGTAAGAGTAGGCATAGTTATACCGTTTGCCTTAGAGAGCAACGGGATTTCGATCTGTTGTTTCAGAGTATCCGTGAGGAAGGTAGAGCGCTTGGTCATATTTTTCATCTTTGGAGTTTAAGTGAAGAAAACAAAGTGAGATCCGAAGCGGAAAGCTTGACCAGAAATTTCTACAGTCTACTGAATCTCGCAAAGTCTCTGGAAAATTCCAAGGCGCTCATTCCGCCAGGTAAGAAGGCAGGCATTACTATTGTCACCAATCAATTGGCGGATGTTACCGGTGTTGAAACGTTGCGTTCAGAGAAGGCATTTCTGTTGGGACCATGCAAAGTCATTCCACAGGAATACTCGAATCTGGATTGCCGCATTATCGACATTGAATTACAGCCATCGGATGAGGTTACGCAGGCGCGACTGGCAAAACAAATTCTCACTGAGTTACAAACAGATACCGGTAATTCTATGGTGGCTTATCGTGGACCTTATCGCTGGGCTTCTTTTTTTGAACCGGCACAATACCCTTCCATTGTAAAAAACCGCCTCAAACCGGGAGGCGTTTATTTGATTACAGGCGGACTCGGCGGCATCGGTTTGACGGTGGCGGAATATCTGGCCCGAACCCAGCAAGCCAAACTGGTGCTTCTAGGCCGCTCCATTATTCCTGCACGCGAACATTGGCAAGAAATTTTATCTGCAACCGGTAAAGAAGATTCACTGCGGCACAAAATAAAAAATATCATGCAACTGGAGAAATTGGGTGCCAAGGTACTGATAGTGAATGCTGATGTGGCGAACCTGATTGAATTAAAGGCAGCTGTTACTAAGGCACACCGATGTTTCGGTGCTATTAATGGCGTGATTCATACGGCAGGCGAGGTTAGCAATGGGCTGATGTCGGCCAAAACGGAAGAGGTAATTACGCGAGTATTTGCACCTAAAGTGCAGGGTATGCAAGCGTTGCAAGTGATATTAAAGGATGATCCGCTCGATTTTATGTTGTTATGCTCGTCACTGGCTACAATTGCAGGCGGTCTTAGCAAGGTAGATTATTGCGCGGCGAATGCTTATCTGGATGCGACCGCGCATGTTGCTTATCGGAATTCTGCCTATCCGGTTATTTCAATCAATTGGGATAGCTGGCGCGAAGTCGGCATGGCCGCAGACATGGAAATGCCGGAAGGTGTCGGGATTTCTCCCAAAGCAGGCGCAGCAGTATTTGAGCGGATTGTGAATGGCCCGAATATGCCGCAGATCATCGTTTCAACCCTTGATTTGTCTGCACGATTGCGTCAGACCCAGCACGATCTGATTGCACAACCGCTTATCTTTACCGCCCCAGCTAAAACAGGAAGATTCCCCAGACCGGCATTGCAAACGGTCTTTAAATTACCCGAGGGTGAACTGGAAACGGGTATTGCGGAAATTTGGCAGAGTTTGTTGGGAATAGAAGCTGTCGGCGTAGACGATAATTTATTTGAATTGGGTGGCGATTCGCTGTTAGGAGTGCAGTTATTATCCAGAGTGAGAACAAGTTTTTCCATTGATTTACATCCGGCGGATTTCTTCAGATCGCCTACTATCACGGGCTTGGCCGAATTGGTCGAGGCAAAATTGCTCGATGAAATTGAATGTACGTGATGATTGGTTTGGCTGAATAAACGTGAGCACCTTGTAACAAGGTATCGCACTGAAGCATACATCAGAGATTTTTTATGGCAGATAATGACGATCTTGCGCGACGACGCGCGCGCTTGACGCCGGAGCAGCGTCAACGACTAACGCAACGACTCCGGACAGGTAGTGATTCAGCACGGCAAACACCCACCATTCCACGCCGACCGACCAATGAGTCCGCACATCTCTCTTACGCGCAGCAGAGGCACTGGTTTTTATGGCAATTGGATCCGCAGAGTACGGCATATCATTTGGGCGGTGCATTGCGTTTGCTGGGGAAACTGGATATCGAAGCTTTGCAGGCGAGTTTTCAGGGGCTGATAACACGGCATGAATCGTTGCGCACGGTTTTTCAGAGGGATGAAGCAGGTTTACCGCAACAGAAGATCGATACGCAAGAGAAATTCGAACTGATGCGGATCGATTTGTGCGATTTGCCGGTTGCGCAACGTACTCAGCGTGCGCATGAAGAAGCGATACGGATCAACACCACGCCATTCGATCTGACGCAAGGACCGCTACTGCGTGTCGCACTCATCCGGGTGGCGGCGGAAGAACATCGTAAGCCTCTAACCCTTCCACATTAACACCCTGATACATCATCGCTATCCTCAAGCCTTTTACAAGGAGGAACGATGTCATCATCAGAAGCACGACGAATTCATATCGAAGCATGGCAAACCAG
>JAGOKN010000073.1 GCA_017994575.1 Nitrosomonas sp. | reverse complement strand
AGATTCTTTGATTTACTATCCGATGATTATCATAAGTTTATAAAATGCGCATATTACTTAGCAATGATGATGGATATTTTGCACCTGGTCTTGCATGTCTTGCTGAAGTACTCTCTGAAATTGCAGAGATTATTGTGGTTGCACCTGAAAGGGATCGTAGTGGTTCGAGTAATTCATTGACATTGGATCGTCCGTTGAGCCTGCATAAATCCCATAATGGTTTTTATTATGTCAATGGAACGCCGACCGACTGTGTTCACTTGGCCGTTACTGGTATGCTTGACGTGATGCCCGATATGATAATTTCCGGTGTGAATAGCGGTGCCAATATGGGCGATGACACTATCTATTCTGGAACAGTGGCTGCGGCGACAGAAGGTTTTTTACTTGGGATACCTTCATTGGCTGTTTCATTGGTTGATGCATCAAGTGGGAACTACTTGACAGCAGCTCGTGTGGCAGCGGATATGGTAATGCGTTGCAAAAACAGTGTACTTCAATGCCCAGTTTTGTTAAATATCAATGTGCCAAATGTTGAATACCAGCAACTGGAAGGCATTGAAGTTACTCGATTGGGTCGACGCCATAAAGCAGAATCCGTCATTAAATCGCAGAATCCTCGTGGAGAAACTGTTTATTGGATTGGTGCGGCGGGTGCAGCACAAGATGCCGGTAAAGGTACGGATTTTTATGCAGTTCAGCATAATCGAGTTTCAGTTACTCCGTTACAGATTGATTTAACTCGATACGATCAATTGGATCTTATAACAAAGTGGCTTGATATCTAGGTACTTGTTATGCAGAAGTAATTTAAATTATTAGGAATACTAATTGGTAAGTGTTCGTCATTCTGGGATTGGTATGACTTCTCAACGTACGCGTATGCGTATGATTGAGCGTTTGCGTGCACAAGGCATTGCTGATGAAGTGATCTTATCAGTGATGGGCGCTATTCCTCGGCATATTTTTATTGAGGAAGCACTGGCAAGTCGAGCCTATGAAGACGTTTCTTTGCCCATCAATTATGGGCAAACTATATCCAGTCCATGGATTGTTGCGCGTATGAGTGAGTTGTTGCGTGCTAATACAAGTTTAGGGAAAGTATTGGAAATAGGAACGGGGTGTGGCTATCAGACTGCTGTATTGGCGCAAATTGCACAAAAAGTTTTTTCGATAGAGCGTATCGGCCCGCTACTAACACGTACTCGCATTCGATTACAAGAATTGCAAATTAGGAATATTTATTTGAAGCATGCGGATGGTTTGCTTGGATTGCCAGAAGCAGGGCCGTTTGATGGGATTATCATGACCGCGGTAACAACTCATGTTCCTCATTCGTTGTTGGATCAGCTGATTGTGGGGGGGAGAATGGTTTTTCCTAAAGGAACCCAAAAACAAAATTTGTGTATTATCGAGCGTAATTCTCAAGGTTATACTGAAACTATATTGGAAGAAGTGAATTTTGTACCCTTATTATCTGGTGTCATTAAAAAATAAAGATGCGGGGAAGGTAAAATGACGAATAATCCGATTAAATTCATGGATATTGGTAGGCATCAAAGCGCTTTAAAAGTGCTTTTCCCTTTAGTCAAGCAATCAAAAGCACTATTTCTGGATTATCGTTTACTATTGATTGTTTATTCTTTTTTGACGGGATGCAGTACAACGCAACCTCCTGTACCCGTGGTCGAACATGTAAGATCTGATCCCTCTTCTGTTTCGACGAGCAAACCAGCGGAAGTAAGTAACCAGTTTTATACTGTACAGAAGGGAGATACACTTTATAGTATCGCTTTGAATCACGGTATTGATTTTAAGAAATTAGCCGAATGGAACGATATTACTGATCCTAAAACGATTAAACCAGGCCAGAAAATCAACTTGTCTGCCCCTGCCAGAGATTCACAACCCGCATTGTTTGCCGTGCCACAGCAACCGGTTTCTACAATGACTGAGCCAACTACTACTCCACCGACTGTTACGATTCCACCGGAAAAGAGCGATGCCAGTCAATTAAAGACAAGCCCTAAAGCAATTAAATTACCATTTTCAGAGCAGAATGTAGCACGATTACAGTATCCTGAAAATTCTACATCAGTAGCACAAAAGCCTATATCAGTACCGTCATTCCCTTCTCCGGGAATAGAAAAGAACACAAGAATTGAAGCGGCTCCTCAGCCAGAATCACAAAAATCAGAGAAAATAGCTAATCAATCAGATGCTGAATGGATATGGCCTACTACAGGTAAATTATTATCGTCATTTTCTAAAAATTCCAAAGGTGTGAAGATATCCGGTCAGGCTGGGCAAGCAATTCTGGCTTCAGCTGCAGGCGAGGTAGTGTATAGCGGTCATGGTTTGCGTGGTTATGGAAACTTGATTATTATTAAACATAACAGCACATTCCTGAGTGCATATGCACATAATAGTAAGATTCTCGTCAAAGAGGGCGAATCAGTTGTGAGAGGTCAGAAAATTGCAGAAATGGGCAATACGGATACTGATACGACTCAATTGCACTTTGAAATCCGTAAACATGGTAAGCCTGTTGATCCATTGGAATATTTACCTAATCAATCGTAATAGTTAATCCATATCGCATAAAACAAACAACAATCAATCAGTGTTTGTTTTATTATCGACTTCCACCTGCCAGAGAAAGATTATTGGCTTTAAATCTAATTTGAAACTTAGTTATTAATCAGACTATTGAGCATTTGATAGTTTACCCATTGGTGATCAAAAATCTTTCCTTTGATTTTAGTGAAGGGATGAGGTGGCTCACCCAAGTCTGATAGAACGGTGACTGCACCACTAAAATCTTGTAAACGCGTATAACCACTCATGGTGATGAGGGTCGGAAGATTGGCGGCCAATGCAGACTTCAAGCCATTTTCCGAATCTTCTATTGCGATGCATTGCTGTGCAGTAAGCTCAAGTTGATCAAGCACCCAGTGATAAATATCGGGCGCTGGTTTTTTCTTGGGAACAATATCACCTGCGCCGATAACGTCGAACCAGCTAATCGATTCTTCTCCTAGTGTTGATTTAAGCAGAGCAGTGACATTCTCCATGGTTGTGGTCGTAGCAATAGCGAGTTTTATTTTCTCCTGTCTCAATTCATGAATCAGCCGCGCAACACCGGGGCGTAATGGAATGCTGCCTTGCTCCATTAGAGACTCAAAATGTTTTGTTTTGGTTTTGTGTAAGCTAATGATCCAGTCATTCAGATCATTCTTTTCGAGAGCGGTTGGAACATATCTTTCCATGTAATAACGGATGCGCTCTTTACCACCGGTAATCTGCAGGAGCTCGCCATAGAGATCGATATCCCAATCCCAATCGAGGTGAAATTGTTTAAATGCGGTATTGAATGCAAGGCGATGTCCATCTTGCTCGGTATCGGCGAGCGTGCCATCAACATCAAAAAGTACGGCTTGTAGTTTGTTATTTGTGTTCATTATCAATGTATTCATTTCTATTATTATAAATTGGATGATAGCTGGCGCGTTGCAAGCGATCTGTAATTGCCATCCAAGCAGGATGATCCGGCGGGGTTTCTATCAGCATATAATCAAATGCCTCATGGTCAAACTGGCGCAGCTTCGCATATAGTTGCTGACCGTATAGAATCGGATCGCCGGGCATGGAAAAATGTCGTATGGAGTCATGTGGAATTTCTGTTTTACCGATAGATGACCATGTAATAACCAATATTTTCAAGCCTTGCGCAGCGAATGCGAGTGCGCTCTGTCCTATTTGATTCGCAGGATATAATTTAAGGGGTGTTGTCGGTGCGTAATGCGCAGGCAGTGATCCCGGTGTCCGTACTGTCTGGTTCTGATTGTGAGCCAAAATAATAGGGGCATTCAATATAGATTCTAGTGCTGACAAAGCAATTCCACCTGGCCGCAGTATTTTCGGGGATTGATCACAAAAACTGATGATGGTGCTTTCGAGTCCTACTTCACAAGCGCCGCCGTCCAGAATCATATCAACCTCAGTCCCCAGTTCTTCGTAAACATGCGCCGCAGTGGTTGGGCTGATACGTCCAAAACGATTGGCCGATGGTGCGGCTAGTGCTTTTTCCGGCCCTAGTGCATTCAGCAAGGCTTGGGCAACAGGATGGGCAGGTATGCGCAAACCAACGGTATCTTGACCACCGGTCACGCTATCGGGGATGTGACGGCTGCGCGGTAGAATCAATGTGAGTGGGCCTGGCCAGAAGTGACGGGCCAGCTTCCAGGCGGATTCTGGGATGTTTTGTGCCCAGTATTGTAAATGTGAAATGTTGCCAATATGCACGATGAGTGGATGATCGATAGGTCGCTGTTTTATATTATATATTTTGTTGATGGCGACTAAGTTGGTGGCGTCGGCGCCAAGACCATATACAGTCTCGGTAGGAAAGGCTACAGTGCCGCCTTTGTGCAGTATTCTCACAGCCATGGCGATCTGTTCATTCTGTTTTGAAGACAGATTTAGTGGGGACGATGTGTGCTGAGTCGGTTGCATTGATGGGGTTATTGGTTGCGTTCTAGAACAGAGAGAATGATCGGGCAATGATTTGAATTTTGCAATGCTGCTATGGTTTGCTGTCGTGCCAATCATAGCCAAGTACTCCTTGCATCATGCGAACGATGTGGAAACTGAGCCAGTTGATAGCATGGTGGTGCCATGAGAAAAACCCTTTATTTATTTGCATGACGGGCGTGGATTCCTCAGCAATGGCGGTTTTTAAGCTAGATCTCAATTCGTCAGCAAAATGTTGATCCTCTACGAAGATATTGGCTTCGCGTGCTAATAGCAGACTAAAAGGATCGATATTGGAAGAACCCACGGTTGCCCAATGTTGATCGATAACGGCTACTTTGGCATGTAGATAGCTTCGATTGTACTCATAAATTTTTATGCCGGCATTCAACAAATTTTCATACATTGCTTGAGTCGCGTGGTGTTGTAAACGGTATTCGATTTTACCTTGCAATAAAAGTTCGACATGAACTCCTCGCTGCGCAGCATTTTTCAGCGCATTGCTAAATTTTCTTCCTGGCAGGAAATACGCATTGGCGATAATAATTTCGGTGTGCGCTTGATTAATTGTTTCCAGGTAAGCGTGCTCAATATCATGACGATGACGTAAGTTATCGCGTATCAGAAACACGGCCTTTTGATCTCCACACGGCATAATGGTTGGTTTGATGACGATAGGATTAATCCAGCGTTTCTTTAAGTGCACCCAGGCAACTAACATCCATAGATGTCTCACCGCAGCGTGTATTTGAATAAGCAAGGGGCCTTTGATTAGGACTGCGTAGTCAAAGCGGGGTGTCAGATTTTCCGGATTATGCTGGTCATCAATAATATTAATTCCGCCAACAAAGGCTATTTGTGCATCAATGGTCACTAGTTTTCGGTGCATCCGACGCAAGCGATAGCGGTGCGGCATGGAAAAAATAAATTCCGGCCTGAATATGAGTACTTGCATGCCGGTTCCGAGCATATCTTGTATTGTTGCGTGCGAGAGATTCTGAGAGCCGAAACCATCCAGCAACAGATGCACGGATACGCCGCGTCGTGCGGCTCGTTTGAGTGCTTCTGCAATTCTGATGCCAATCGCATCATACTCAAAAATATAGGTTTCAATATAAATTTCAAATTGTGCCGTTTCTATTGCGGCTTCTAGTTTGGGGAAATAAGCCTGTCCATTATGCAGTAAGGTGATGTGGTTATGCTCGATATAATGAAAATTTTTCATATCTCCGACCAGTTAAACACCTTTCTGCATCGCGCAGAAATTATGAGATCTGCAGCATTCTATCCAATGCTAACTTTGCAAGCACAGCTTCGCCTTGAGGAACTTGAATTTGATTAACCACATTACCATTGACTAGATTCTCTAAAGTCCAAGCCAAATGTTGCGGGTCGATCCGGGCCATGGTTGAACACATGCACACCATAGGTGACATGAACTGAACAATTTTCCCTTGCGATTTGAATTCTTCAGTGATACGGCTGACTAGATTTAATTCCGTGCCGACTAGCCAGCGCGTGCCGCTTTTGGCTTCAGCAATTGTTTTGATGATGTATTCCGTGGAACCCACGTAGTCAGATGCTTTGCAAACTTCATAGCTGCATTCGGGATGAGAGATCACAATGCCATCCGGATACTGATTGCGAAAACGAATAATATGTTGCGGCTGAAACATTTGATGAACGGAGCAATGTCCTTTCCATAATAGAATTTTGGCTTTTTTTATTTGCTCGGGAGTTAATCCGCCCATCGGTTCGTCAAAATTCCATACCACCATCTCATCAAGTGGAATGCCAAGTTGATGGCCGCTCCAGCGACCAAGATGTTGATCGGGGAAAAACAAAACTTTTTCTCGTCGTTTAAATGACCATTGAAGGACCTTTTTTGCATTACTGGAAGTGCAGACAATTCCCTCATGCTCGCCACAGAAAGCTTTTAAATCGGCAGCAGAGTTAATGTAGGTTACTGGCGTGATCATCTCATCGGGATTAAATATTTCCGAGAGTTCGCGCCAGGCTCGTTCGACATTCGATAAATTGGCCATATCCGCCATTGAACAGCCTGCTGCCATATCGGGTAGAATGGCAATTTGGTTCGGACTGGAGAGAATATCCGCGACTTCAGCCATAAAATGCACGCCACAAAAAACCAGATAATCGGCATCAGTTTGAGCGGCAAGATGGGAAAGTTTGAGAGAATCCCCTGTCAGATCAGCGTGTCGGTATACGTCTGCGCGTTGATAATGATGAGCGAGGATGACGGTGTGCTTTCCAAGAGTACGTTTGGCAGCAATGATACGCTGGGCACAGGCTTCATCCTGCAATTGATCGTATTGTTCAAATTCAAGAGCTTTTGCATGCATTGTGATTCTTTTCAATGAATGGGTTATTAATAGATACACATTACCATATTAAGATATAGATTCAAGTTTGAAATTTAAAGACTTAGGAAAAATAATACAGAAATCTATTCAGTAAATGGAGAATTGAGTTCTGGTATAATTTGCTCCTTACAGATTTTAATCAGCAAGGTCAGATTGATATTAAATATTCTGGAATGAAGAGATAAGCAATATTTTAAAATGATCAGTCGCCTACACATCAGTTTCCCTTTCGTTCTTATCACTATTCTGGTTTTTGTCACATTGTGGTTGGATCGAGTCACGCGGCCGCCCGAGCAGACCAGGGATGATGATCTGTATCGAAATCCAGATTATATCGTAGAAGATTTTTCAGGCATTCGTATGGATTATGAACGTGGTATTCAAAGGAAATTTGCTGCAAAAAAGCTTTTTCATTACCTAAATGAAGATGTTACTCAAATGGAACACGTAAATTTCATTAGTACTGAACCTGAGAAGCCCTTGATCCGTTTACGAGCGGATCACGCTCAAGTAAAAGGCAAAAGCGAAAATGTTTTTTTGACGGGAGATGTCGTTGCCTTAAGAGGGGCGGATGATCAGAAGGATAAAATCACTTTGAAAACCAATTTTTTGCACCTCATTCCAAATGAAGATTTGGTGAAATCAGATCAACCGGTCACTATTTCTCGATTGAATACCAAGATTAATGCGATTGGTTTGGAGTTAAATAATCAGACTGGAATGATACAGCTTCTGACGCAGGTAAGAGCTGTCAACAATAAATAATCGAAGAAATAATGAAATTAATGCTAATCGTGTGTTTGACTGGTCTGTTCTGTGCTCAATCTGTGATGGCTGAGAAAGCGGATAGGAACAAACCTGTTTATCTGGAAGCTGATCGCGCGACAGTTGAAGATGTTAAGCGAAAAGAATCAAATCGAATCAGTGTTTTTACCGGAAATGTTATCTTAACGCAAGGAACTATGCGGATCAGTGCAGATAAAGTGATTATGAAAGAGGATTTGAATGGCTTCCGATATGCCATTGCTACCGGTGATCTTGTCAGTTTCCGCCAGAAGCGCGATGGTATGGATGAGTATGTGGAAGGATGGAGTCAGCGCGTTGAGTACGATAGTAAAGTGAACAAAATTGAACTCTTTCGACAAGCGAGATTGAAACGCGGCTCGGATGAAGTGCAAGGGGATTATATTTCCTATGATATGAATAGCGAATTTTTTAAAGTGATTGGCAGTAAGGAGCGTGGAATTGAAACGGGTCCTGATAAACGCGTACGCATTACTATTCAACCCAAAAACACATCTGAATAGTTGGTGATGACAGTGCTTGTTTAATAATGAATATAAGACCCCGAGAATGAGTGAGCTGAAGGCCAATAATTTAAAAAAACGCTATAAATCACGCACTGTTGTTCAGGATGTTTCATTTTCTCTTAGCAGCGGTGAGGTGGTGGGCTTGCTGGGGCCCAATGGTGCAGGAAAAACCACTTGTTTCTATATGGTTGTGGGGTTGGTGCCTCTGGATGGTGGCGGGATATATCTGGATGATCGTGATTTGAGTCAACTGCCAATTCATCACCGAGCTAAATTGGGATTAAGTTATTTGCCCCAGGAAGCATCCATCTTCCGGCGTTTAACGGTCGAAGAAAACATTCTTGCCGTATTAGAGTTGCAGAATTTGGATGATGATACAAAACAGCGGTATTTAGATGGTTTGTTGCACGATTTGCATATCAGTCATTTGCGTAATAATCCCGCTATCAGCTTATCTGGCGGTGAGCGTAGGCGTGTCGAGATAGCGCGCGCACTGGCATCGCAGCCACGTTTTATCTTGTTGGATGAGCCTTTTGCCGGAGTAGATCCGATTGCTGTCGTAGATATACAGAAAGTCATCTCTTTTCTTAGAGAGCGAGAAATCGGTGTGTTGATTACTGATCATAATGTTCGGGAAACATTAGGGATTTGTGATCGAGCCTATATCATCAGTGAAGGACATGTATTGGCTCAAGGAAAACCTGAAGAGATTATTGATAATGAGCAGGTTAGGGAAGTTTATTTGGGAGAACACTTCCGATTGTAACAAAATGATGAATCGAATTATTTAGCCATTATCGTTTTTTCAAAATATGAAACCTACGCTTCAACTAAAACAATCATTGCAACTGAGGTTGACGCCTCAGTTGCAACAGTCTATTCGATTGTTACAGTTATCAACGCTTGAATTAAATCAAGAAATTGAGCGTATGGTGCAGGAGAATCCACTACTGGAACTGCGTGAAGATTGGAGTACACCAGAATCGGATTACTCATCTACCGGCTCAGAATCCTCGGATTTGCCGGATTTGGATAATTTGACTGCCGAAGCAGCAGTGTCGGAAGTTAAAACAACCATTGAAGAGAGTTATGAGCATGAATTTGAATGGCCTCAGGAAAATTTGTTTGCTCAGAGTGCATATGACGATGATGAGCACGAAGCGCCGCAAATTCCTGCTCGACCCATCAGCTTGCGCGAGCACTTGAATTTACAAACTTGTTTGAGTCAAATTTCTGAACGCGAGCGATGCATCATTGGTTTATTGATTGATAGCTTGGATGATGATGGTTATCTACTTCAAGATCTGGATGAACTGGTGGAAATGCTGCCGTCAGAATTAAGTATCAGTCGAATGGATCTGCAGAGCGCGCTTGATTACTTGCAGCATCTTGATCCACCAGGTATCGGGGCGCGTAATTTGCAAGAATGTCTGGTGCTGCAATTACAGGCATTACCCGTTACTCTTGCCTATCGTGAAAAGGCGATCAAGGTTGTGCAGGAATATTTGAAGCTGCTGGCATCACATGATTTTGGTCAAATCAAGAAGCTGTTGAGCTGTGATGATCAAAGTCTTCGTGGCATTCAGAAGTTGATTACTGGCTTGAATCCTAAGCCAGGTGCTGAATTTACTCCTTCAAGTGAACGCTATCTTATCCCTGATGTTATTGTGACCAAAAATAATGGAACCTGGGTAGCAAATCTTAATATGGACGCGCTGCCGCGTCTCAGTATTAACCATCTCTATGCTAACATATTGAAACAAGCGCATCATAACTCTGCACGTGAGTTAACTAGCCAATTGAATGAAGCTAAATGGTTGATTAAGAACATTCAGCAGCGCTTTAGCACCATTCTAAGTGTGGCTGGCGCGATTGTTGCGCGTCAACAGCAATTTTTTGAGCACGGGGATATTGCGATGCGCCCGATGGTATTACGTGAGATCGCAGAAATTTTGAATTTGCATGAATCGACAGTATCGAGGGTAACTACGCAGAAATTCATGCATACTCCACGAGGAATTTTTGAGCTTAAATATTTTTTCGGCAGCCACGTTTCTACGGATTCGGGGGGGGCTTGTTCAGCTACCGCGATTCGTGCATTGATCAAACAACTGATTCAAGAAGAAAATCCGAGAAAACCGCTCAGCGATAATAAGATTGCACATATTCTTGAGCAGCAAGGTATTGTTGTTGCTCGTCGAACCATTGCGAAGTATCGGGAATCATTACAGATTCCTGCAGCAAGTCTTCGCAAATCATTTTAATTAGAAAAAAGGAAGGATAATGAATCTTAAACTTACCGGTAACCATGTGGAAATTACTGATGCGATGCGTGAATATGTCATTTCAAAAATCAGTAAAATTACGCGTCATTTTGACCATGTCATTGATGTCAGCGTCATTCTATCGGTAGAGAAGCTTAAACAAAAGGCAGAAGCAAATGTTCATGTGCGTGGCAAAGATATTTTTGTTGAAACCGACAGTGAAGATATGTATGCATCAATTGATAGCCTGGTTGACAAATTGGATCGGCAGATTCTGAAACACAAAGAGAAGAATCTTGAGCGTCGTAATCATGGCTCATTAAAAGATCAGGATTTCGAGGAATAATACATTTTTAGGTGTGTTTTTATTACCAAGCTATACGTTAGCAGCAATGATTTTGTTTGGAATGCCTCATTAATATTTGATTGAACATCTTTTTTTCATGAATTTAATTTCACAATTATTACCTCTGTCCAATGTCATTGTTGATCTGGATGTTGCCAGCAAGAAGCGTGTGTTTGAGCAGGCAGGATTGTTATTCGAAAACACAAATCAGATCGCGCGCAGTCAAGTTTTTGATAGCTTGTTTGCGCGCGAGAAACTGGGCTCGACAGGCTTGGGGCAAGGCGTGGCTATTCCCCATGGCCGGATCAAAGGATTGCGCGAAGCGGTTGCTGCTTTGGTTATCATGAAAGAAGCAATTCCTTTTGATGCACCCGATGGTCAACCAGTGAATATCGCTTGTATTTTATTGGTACCGGAGAAAGCCACTGACAAGCACTTGCAGATTTTAAGTGAGCTGGCACAAATGTTTAGCGATAAACAATTTCGTGAGACTCTTCTGCACAGTAAAGACGCCGCTGAAATCCATAAACTGATCGTTGATTGGGAACCGAATGTCACGAATTAGTATTACTCAACTATTTGAAGATAAAAAAGAGAAACTCGAACTAACCTGGATAGCTGGCCAGGGCGGTGGTGGTATTGAGCTTAGCGATGAAGCGATTGCTCATTCCGGACAGGGTTTGATCGGTCATTTGAATTTTATTCATCCAGACTGGATTCAGGTGTTGAGCAGCGATGAGATTCATTATTTAAATAAACTGGAAGCCGCTTCGCTGGAGAAGAAAATAAATCAGCTTACACAAAGCAACCTAGCTTGTCTGATTGTGGCAGATAATGCGGAAGCGCCGGTGCCGATTTATAACATGGCTTGTGGTTCCAATATTCCTTTGCTGCGCTCACCTTATCCCAGCTTGGAAATCATCTGGTTAATACGCACTTATTTGGGGAGAGTTTTGGCACCTTCCTGTAGTTTGCATGGCGTATTGCTCGATGTGTTGGGGATGGGTGTCATGATTACAGGCGAAAGTGGCGTGGGTAAAAGTGAATTGGCCCTGGAGTTGATTAGCCGTGGCCATGGCTTAGTTGCGGATGATGTGGTGGAATTACGTCGTATTGCACCCGAAACTTTGGAAGGTAGGTGTCCACCGATGCTTAGGGATTATCTTGAGGTTCGGGGGCTAGGTATGCTGAATATCAGGACTATTTTTGGTGAAACGGCAGTGCGCCGCCATAAAAATATGAAACTGATCGTTCATTTGCAAAATAGCGGAGGAACCGATCCCAGTTTATTGGAGCGTTTGCCACTCAGTAATCTCAACGAGAATATTATGAATGTCGATATTCGTAAGGTGATTATTCCTGTGGCAGCCGGTCGGAATCTGGCAGTATTGGTAGAAGCTGCCGTCCGCAATTATGTTTTGCAATTACGCGGTATTGACAGTACCAAGGATTTCATTGAGCGGCATGAACAAGCCATGGGTGATGAGTCCAATCAACATACTAGCTAGAGCATCTATGAGGGCTTTCTTGTATAGCTTTCTCAGCGAACGGTTTTGTAATTCCACTCTGGATTCATGAAAAACCCTCAAACGATTACGTTGGCATTAACTGGCGCATCCGGAATGCCTTATGGCATTCGTTTGCTAGAAAGACTGTTGGTGGAGGGTAAACAGGTTTATCTGCTGTATTCACAAGTAGCGCAAGTTGTCGCGCAGCAAGAAATGAATCTGGCGTTGCCTTCTCGTGCTAAAGAAGCTGAAGCATTCTTTAATCGTTTATATAATATTCCTGATGGGCAGTTGCGCGTATTTGGTCGCGAGGAATGGTTTGCACCGGTGGCCTCGGGTTCCAATCCGGCCGATGCGATGGTGGTTTGTCCATGCACTATGGGCACGTTGGCGGCAATTGCGGCAGGCCTAAATCAGAAACTGATAGAGCGAGCTGCTGATGTCATGTTGAAAGAAAATCGACAACTAATCCTGGTGCCACGTGAAATGCCTTTCTCGGCCATTCATCTGGAGAATATGCTTAAGCTAGTGCGGAGCGGGGCTGTGATTTTGCCGGCTAATCCAGGGTTTTATCATCACCCTCAGACGGTTCAGGACATGATCGATTTCGTGGTTGCACGTATTCTGGACCACTTGGGCATTTCGCATACTCTGATTGCTCGTTGGGGATCAGAAAATTAACGCCAATGTAGGTGTTTATCTATCAGTACACTGAGATGAGTGAATAAAACTGAGTCCGTTGTTTATCGTTTGAAAAATACCTTTCTCTGTTACGACGTAATGCATCGCAATATCATGCGGTTGCGGATGAATATCATCTAGTCGCTGCATCTCAAAAGCGATTCCAATGGTTAGCGGTCGTGTCTCATAAGCGGCCAGAGTGCGATCAAAATAGCCACTGCCATAGCCCAAGCGGTAGCCATGTTGATCGAAGCCCACCATGGGAATGATCACTGCATCTATCCGGACAGTGTTTGTTTCAATAGGAACAGGAATGCCGTACGCACCATTTCTCATGGGCATATCCGGAGTCCATAAACGGAAACAAAGTGGTTCATCTTTACCGATGACTTCAGGCAACGCCAGTGTTGCGCCGAGGTGCATAAAGTGTTGAGCAATGAATCTTGGATCATATTCGCCGCGGAATGGCCAATAAATACCGATAGTCATTTTTTTAAGCTGAGTAAAACCTTGCATGAGCGAATCAGAGATTGCGCGACTCCATTGCTGATGAACCGCATCAGGTATAGTCTCCCTAGATGCAATTAATTGTTTCCGTTTGTTTTCTCGCCATTCCAATAAATTATCCATGGTTAAGTGTGAATTCAGATAGTGAGTGTGTGGTGATTGGAAAGAAAGCTCAGTTTTAGCAGTTTTCTGACAGGTGTTGGAATGGCTCGTTCTAGCGCATCACAGGGTTCGATCCAAATGAATTCATTTTTTTCTATGAAGGAACCGGATGTTACGGATAGTAAATGCGGATGAATGCGTAATTTATAATGGGTGAATTGATGATCCAAAGGGGGTAGTTGAATGGCAGACTGGATTTGTATGCCTAGATGATCGTGGCAATAACTGGCAATATCAACTCCCGTTTCTGTTTCCGGAGGACACCAGAGTTCTCCCCAGATACCTGAGGAAGGTCTTTTTTCCAGCAATAATTTTTGCTGATGCACGAGTAACAAGAACACGGTTTCTTTTTGCGGCAGAGGCTTACGCTGTTTGGCGGTTGGCAATTGATTCACGCGGTTTTCTTGAAAAGCAACGCAGTGTTGCTGTAGTGGACAGATTTTACACAAAGGCGTGTGACGTTTACAAACAGTGGCGCCTAAATCCATCAAGGCTTGTGTGTAGGTTTCAATCCGGCCAGCGCCATAATCGACAGGTAGTAATTCTTCCACTTTTTCCCACAGCAAATTTTGTATTTTGCTTTCTCCTGGATACCCTTCAATTCCAAAATAGCGTGTAAAGATTCTCTTTACATTACCATCCAGAATGGCTTCGCGCTTGCTGTAAGCAAAAACCGCGATGGCGGCTGCGGTGGAGCGACCAATTCCGGGTAATTGTTCGATGAGCATCCGGTTGCGTGGGAACTGACCCTGATGATCCTGCATGATCAAGCGAGCTGCTTGGTGTAAGTTGCGAGCGCGAGAATAATAACCAAGGCCGCTCCAAAGTGTCAGTACGGCATCAAGTGGAGCTTGTGCCAGGCTATTGACGGTGGGAAATGTTTGCATGAATCGCACATAATAGGGAATGACCGTATTCACCTGAGT
>JAGOKN010000072.1 GCA_017994575.1 Nitrosomonas sp. | reverse complement strand
TGTTTGATGGTGCTGATCCTAATCAATCGGTCAGCGATGTTATCAAACCTTTAATCGGCTTCGCATTTGGCGGATCATTGATTTCTATTTTTGCTCGTTTAGGTGGCGGTATTTTCACTAAAGGTGCAGACGTAGGTGCTGATCTGGTGGGAAAAGTAGAAGCCGGAATTCCAGAAGATGATCCACGTAATCCTGCAGTTATTGCTGACAATGTGGGTGATAATGTAGGTGACTGTGCAGGTATGGCTGCCGACCTGTTTGAAACCTACGCGGTAACGATCATCGCAACCATGATTCTGGGCGCGCTACTGTTTTCAACCAATGCTCTTGATGCTGTGGTTTATCCATTAATGTTGGGTGCTGTTTCCATCATCGCATCGATTATTGGTTGTTACTATGTCAAGATGCGCGAAGGCGGCAAGATCATGAACGCGCTGTATCGTGGATTGGCTGTAGCTGGCGGTATCGCTTTATTTGCTTATCTTCCTGTCACTGTATGGTTCATGGGCGACATGTCGCTGACCATTGATGGTACAGAAGTGGCTGGTGGTATGCTGGTTATGCGTATATTCCTGGCGGCAACGATTGGTCTGATACTTACAGGATTAATGGTTGTCATTACTGAGTATTACACATCAACAGATTTTCCGCCTGTCCAACATGTTGCGGAAGCTTCAACCACAGGGCATGCAACCAACATTATTGCTGGCTTAGGTGTTTCAATGCGTGCAACGGCAGCACCTGTGCTGGCTGTTTGTATCAGTATTTTAATAGCCTACTCATTAGCTGGCTTATACGGCATTGCTATTGCAGCAACTGCGATGTTATCCATGACAGGTATTATCGTTGCACTGGATGCTTACGGTCCAATTACTGATAATGCTGGCGGTATTGCTGAAATGTCTGAAATGCCTGATTCAGTGCGCGCGATTACCGATCCTTTGGATGCTGTCGGTAATACCACAAAAGCTGTAACCAAAGGCTATGCAATCGGTTCTGCTGGCTTGGCTGCTTTGGTATTGTTTGCCGACTACACACATGCGCTTGAACATGCCGGACATTCAATCACTTTTGACTTATCCAATCATATGGTTATTATCGGCCTGTTTATTGGCGGTATGATTCCCTATTTATTTGGCGCCATGTCGATGGAAGCGGTTGGGCGAGCTGCCGGATCTGTGGTGATTGAGGTGCGTCGTCAATTCAAGGAAATTCCTGGCATTATGGAAGGTACAGCCAAACCTGACTATTCACGCGCAGTGGATATGCTGACCCAAGCAGCTATTAAAGAAATGATGGTTCCTTCGTTATTGCCTGTATTGATCCCTTTGTTAGTGGGCGTGATTTTAGGCCCGCAAGCTTTAGGCGGCGTATTGATGGGCTCTATCGTTACTGGTCTGTTTGTTGCAATCTCCATGACCACCGGTGGTGGCGCTTGGGATAATGCGAAGAAATATATCGAAGATGGACACTTTGGCGGCAAAGGCAGCGATGCTCATAAAGCATCGGTTACGGGTGATACCGTTGGTGATCCTTACAAAGACACCGCTGGTCCAGCGATCAATCCATTAATCAAGATTATTAACATCGTGGCATTATTGATTATTCCACTCTTGTAATAAATCTCACTTAAGGGTTAAGGGATTTGAAAAAGCACATCAGTTTTCTGATGTGCTTTTTTTATTGTTTGTTGCAAACATCAGAAGTCTGATGCTATGTAAAAATAGAATTTAAGCTACAAATTGCCACGAACATTCTCAACCATTTCGGTTAGCTTTGCCATATCGAGAATATGTATCTCATGATCTTGTTGCAGAATTACCTGCTCTCTTTCCAGATCAGCCAATTCTCGCGATACCGTTTCACGCACCGTACCAATAAGACTGGCTAAATCCGCCTGAATCGGAGCGGGTGAAATAACCACTCTATTAGCTTCCATCGGATGTTTTTTTGCAAGACGCAGTAACTCAGCATATATTCGATTGCGCACAGTCAAGGTACTGGATTCAAAAACACGCTCCGTCAGTCGACGTATTTGACCCGTTAATCGCTGCAAAATAGCAAGTGCAATCTGTCGATTATTGAAAATAAGCTCCTGAAAAGCCGATGATGAAATAGATGCCACTAATGAACTGGTTTCAGCAACAACCGTTGCCGAGCGGGATTGACCATCAATAGCAGTCAATTCACCAAATATTTCCCCAGCAGGCAAATAACACAAAATGACTTCCTTGCCTGACATTGAATAAAAAGTTACACGCATCTCACCTTGTGTAATAAAAAAGAGACTATTCGAATCATCATGATACCTAACAATCTCCTCACCCTCCTCATAGCGATGCCAATGACAAACATGTGCTATAGCTTCCAGATCCGCCAAAGATAAGCTTTTAAATTCCTTGATGTTCGAAAGCATACCAATAGCGCGATCAAATGGGATAGTTGTTGTGCCCATTAATGACATTGTCCATTTTGCATTGTTGTTAAACTATGCCTCATCTGTCAGATACTCATTTCACTACTCACACCAACATACGTTGGAATAATATCTTCCATTGTACATGCCAGTAAAACAATATTCCCTCTGACTAGCTATGCAATGCATATGGTTCGCGTATGCATCAGTACTGTCACTAGCGAGCTGTAATAGCTCTTCCATTGAATATTGTTCCGAATGTGTAATAATCTTACTAGAAGTAAGTAATTGGACACTACCGTCTTTTTTAGCAATAAGAATAGCTGATACGTCATTCAATTTTATAGTTGTTGCAACTTCTTTAGTTAGTAGATCATGAGGAAATTCTTGTATGCTACTATCAACAAATGTTGCGATTGGAACCTTAACTAACAATAACTTAGTTATTAAGATCAAAGCAAAGACTGCTAGTATCATTGAAATAATAATGCCGCCAATTCCAAAATTTCTTTTTGTAAAGATTGATTCAAACATGTCTATCTCCTTTAAAAATTAAAAGTAAGCCGAGCAAATACTGTGCGATCAGGGAAATAACGAATCCGAATAGGTTCAGATGAATAAAAATGAGGTTGCCTATAATCGAAATCTTGATCGAAAAGATTTCGAGCTTCGATACTGATCAACCCTCTTCTACTAGGTAGTCGATATCCGCCAGCTACGTCAAGTAAAAAGAAACTACTAAGACCTTCATATTTAAAACCAGAAACTAAGTCACTTGGGTCTATTAAATTAGCAGGATCTGATCTTTTCACGTCTTGCCTCACATAAGTTCCAGTAACACTCGCAAAAAAACCGTTTGGATTAAAATAATTTAGGCTAAGTGGAGTTGACAGTGTCTCAGTTCGATAAGGCTCAAATCCAATTGCATCATTTCTTTTACGATTAAATTTTTCAAACTGGGTTTCCGCCCTTATTGCCCATTTTGAATCCAGTAGCCAATACAAGTACATGCGATAAAGCTGTTCGTTAGATTTATCCAAATATTCAGAATTAAAAGCTGGAACTTTCAAATTGCGCTCTGAAGCTTCAAGACCATGATATATGTTTTTTGTAATCCGAGTATCTAAGCCAACCCCCTTGCGTTGAGACCTACTTCCTGTTGGATCATCAAAAATCTGAATAAAGCCGGCGACTTGCGCTGGCTCGATTGTTTGTCTTGCGGTCGATTCAGCTGTTGCAGTTTCAAACCAGGCCAGACGCAACCGTGAATTACTAGTGATATCCCACTGCAAGCCCAGTTTTGGATAGATCTCATTGAAATCCAGATTCTTATTTAGCAAATTATCACTAGCGCTATGCGAATTGTAGCTAAAACCAAGTGTTGGAGTTATATTTCTGGGAAAATTCCAGTTTGAATAAAAATAAATCTTATCATGCTGTTGGGTTGATTCTGAGGTACCGCAAGTAAAAATAGGTGGACATATTCCTGATTTGAATTGCAGACTACTCGTTGTATCACCTCTATAAACACCTCCTCCGATAACAAAATTAAAAAAATTCTCTCGAAACAAATATTGTGCCTCTACTTGATAATTTTTGTTTCGATCTGAATTAACCCGGGTTCCAGCAGGAGCTAATGATATATCTCGGTCCACATATATCGACGATACAATAAATTCTTGCCGTGGCGATAATACATATCGCGCACCTATGCGCGCTGTATCCTGCTCTAATTCTTGCCTGCTAGTATTTCGATTTCCGCCTATACCACGATAGTCTTGCGACAAATCACCATTTTCTGTATCTCGTCGGCGAAATTCAGCTTGAACATTTAGTTTAGGTGTTAGTGCATACTGTACAAATGCAGTATAGATATTTTGTTTTTGGTCATTATTTTGACGAAAACCTTCAGATTGGAAATGATACTGTCCCAAACTAACTGAAGCACGATCATGCATAGCTGATAGCACTGCCTCATTTCCAAAACTACTATTACCACCAGCAATACCAGAAGCCACCAATTGAGTTTTGTTGCGCTCCATTAGCGGCGTAAATTCATTAAAACCTGCTGCTGATGGGCCTGTACCAGTAATAATATTAAGATCAGCAACGGTTAAATGAGGTTGTACCGGATTTACGTTGATCGGTTGCAGAAGCTGAGCCTGTAGTAATTCGCTGACTCGAGCATCTTCATGGCGTGGAATATTGATATATGCATCTGACTGAAATCTATGTGCCGAGTGATTGCCGGGATCGAGACTTAGTGATTTCGCTGTCTCTATCAAAGCACGCTTTTCAAAACCCAGATTATCAAAAATCCTTGCCAAGCTTGATCCACGAGCGGCCTCATCTCGATCGAGTAAAAATTTTGATCGATACACGGCACGGTTATCATTCAGTTCAATTGATTTTTGTATTTCCTGTAAAGCTTCTATTGGGCGATTCTGAGTTTGTTTTTGAATGGCATCATAAAACCATGGTGTTGGGTCTTTGGGGTCACGCTCTTTGGCAAGTTCGAATTGAGTGCTGGAAAGTGAATATCGCTTTTCCTCAAAATAAGCTTTGCCCAGATAGCTTCGGATTAGCGAGTTACCGGGATCCAAACTGGCGGCAATTTCCAGTTCGATGCGGCCAGCTTCAAGATTGCCTTCGCGAATCAAGGCAAGCCCCAAACCAAGTCGCGGCATTGGATCGGCTTGATCCAGTGCAATCGCTTGATAAAAATTATCTTTTGCAGTCTGGATATCAATTTGTAATAAGTGCGCAAAACCCAATAAAGTTTGAGTCTTACTTAATCCTGGATTCAAATTTACTGCATACAGCGCCGCATCCAGCGCATGATCGAGATCGCCTAGCGACATCTGCAATTCCGCTAGTCTTGCCCACGCTAGCACATTCTTGGCATCCAGCGAGATCACTTTTTTTACGCTATCAAGTGCTGCTTCAATCTCAAAATGAGCTTGCTGGGTATATGACAGAGCCAGATACGCAGCAGCTGATTCTGGATTTTGTGTAACTGCTTTGTTCGCAAAAACCAGCGCTTGGTCCTTATCATTCTGCACTACAGCAATGATGGCAAGCAGTGCATGTGCATCACTGTTATCGGGTTCAAGTTCCAGCACTTGCTCAATCTTTCTTTTGGATTCGTCAACCTGACCAACTGTTAGCGAATAACCTGCCTGTTGGATCAAAACACTTTGTTCCGCTTCTTTCTGATTTGTATCACGCAACCAGTAATCTGAGATGGCAGGATAATACAGCGCCCATTGCACCGCGTCAGTCGGGCGTATGATAATTTCTTTACGCGGTGCTTGGTCCTTGACGGTTACGGCAGCTTCATGATCATTAAGGACAATGTTACCAAGATCGTTACTCGCCGATACTCTACCTTCATAAACCATTACTTTTGCAGTGTCGCCATTCAGACCGACAAAAAATTCTGTCCCTTCTACACTTGCATTGACAAAGGGCGTTCTTACTTTAAAGGGTCTGGGAGTACGCGTGATGATGTGAATCGCACCCTCGAATAAATCCAGTAGAGAAGTACTTTTTTCTTCTTGCAGTTCAGGAAATGTAATGCTTGTCTTTTGATCAATACGCAGCATACTTTCGTTGTTTAATCGCAAGGCTGCCCGACTTTGTGAGCGAGTACGAATCATATCGCCTGCGCAAAGTGTTGTGTTCAGACTCACTGACTGCCAGATAGTTTGTTGGACTCGACGCAATTCGATGATGCCTTGTATTGATACAATTCTTGCGACTTCCAATTTACAAGTCGTTGCTGCATAAGAATTTTCTATTGGTGCTACCCAACAAATCACTGTGATTATCACTATTGAAAGCTTTCTTTGAAAAAAATAAATCGTATCTGCACAGCATATCTTCATTATCAATCTTTCTTTGCTTTCAACAGCTCAAGTAGCGAGCACTGATTTACTATTAATATGCCAAAAAGGATCAAATATTAAATAACTTGGATCGTAAGTTGATTGATTATACGAAATTGATGACCCTGTAGCTAGCTAGGGAATTTGATATTTACCAAATATGATTAAGAGATTAATCATTAAGCCATTTTTTGTATGTGAGAAAAATCACATATACATTCTTAAGATTCTTTATCTATATGTTTATTAGAATATTTATTAGTAAATATTCTAATTATTTAGTATTAATTCTCGAAATTGGCCAAGGATCTCCCGGTGGCTCGTCTTTGTATCGTAAACACAACAAAAGAAAGAATTGTGCCGGGCCATCTGTAGGAAAAATCTTAAGAATTTCTTGAAAGCCTTGAATGGCATCAGCCCATCTTTGAGATTGATAATCGCTCAAGGCGTGAGTAAAGGTTTCACATAACCATAATTGCTCTTTATTGGCTGATTGCCGATAAGTGATGAGTTCAAATAGTTTTACCGGTTTTGTTCTTCCGGGCAATAAAAACTTTCCCAATGGGCGAATCAGAAAATCATCCAATCCATCAATGACTTCTTCTGACAGCAACATGCGAGTTCTGAGCGTTTTATTTGCTCCCTGAATTCGATTGGCAGTATTTACCACATCACCAGTCACTGTATAGGTAGCATCTCTTTCGCTTAAAGACATATCTCCATAATGCAAGCCGATTCTGGTCGGAAATGGCGGGTTGCTCGATTCATTAAAATGCTCAATTGCATTTTTTAAACTCAATACTGCTAAACAAGCCTGTAGTCGCATGGTTGAATTTGTAGGCTTGTTAATCAATTTGAGGCAAAGGTGCACAACTGAATTTACTGGTTTATTTACCCATATGGAAAGCGATGAATCACCTGTGGTATCCATGACTCTGCCAGCATGCTGAATGATTGCATTTCTTAATTCAGCGCGATAATTAATCATTAACTTTTCAAGACTGGAGGGATCGATTAATTCAGATAATGTCGTATAGCCCTCAATATCCGTTGTAAGGCAAGGACCAGAAAATCTTCCGTTGTTATTTTTGATAATTTCATCCAGATCATTGTCAGGTCTGGAATTACCAATAAAAATCTCAAGTGTAAAATTTTTTATTATCCAAGCCAGCATAAAAGCCAATATAACTTGTAATAACGGAATAATTACCGGCAAAAGAATTACTGTCTCTTTGAATAAATAATGTGCAATAAAAATGTATATCAATGGGATACTAATACCCAGAGCAATCGCTTTCTTAGAGGAAAATATCAGTAGTATCGCTCCCATCGTATAACCCAGCACAAATAGGATAACCAAATTGTTTAAAAGCGGCAGAGGACTCACAGGCTTGTCTTCCAACAAATTGGCAAAAGCCGTCGCAGCAATTTCCACACCACTAATGAACAAACCATCGGGATTCGAGAATACCGTATGATAATCGTCGCGAATGATGTCTTGCTCAGATTGAGTAGCTCCTGAGAAGCCAACGAAAACAACCTTATTTTTGAAATCCACTGTCTCTAGTCGTTTATCTGCAATACTCTCTTCATTAAGCTGCAATGCCTGATAATAAGGTATGGTAGTAACACTCCGCGGCGGTCCGTAGAAATTTAGATAATGCTTTCCAGGTCCTGAATAAACATTCAGCAATGAATTGATGCTGTGTTTCTCAGCGAGCGTCAAATTTGAATCCTGGCTGAGTTCAGCATTTATCTTCCGCATTATTTGAGGATCATTGACAAACCGATGGCGCAATTTATAGATCAAATCTTCGACATCAATTTCATGGGCATGCACAGGTAACTGCGCAGCAAATACCGGATCCACCCTGTCCAGTAATCGAACAAAGGCATCATAGATAGGTAAGGTAAAAATTTGTAGCACAATGACTGGCACCGTTGGCATATCGCCAGCGCTCGCTTTAAAAGTCCAATAATCATTGACTCTCTCAGCTTTGGGTAATGGAAAGGGGCCTTGTGCTTTAATCGAATCCTCAATCATCGGTAGCAGCTGAGTAGCGCCTTCTTGAAGAATCCGGTGATGGGTTTGCCCATGACTGGAGGTTAAATTCGTGTCTTGAAAAACCAGTCGCTCAACCAAAACCACATTACCTGCCATTTTCATCGCACGCGCGAGTTTTTCATCGTTTTCCGGGATAGCGCTGGAGGTGTCAAAAATAAGATCAAAAATGATCACGCGCGCACCGGCCTCTGTAAGCTTATCAATCAAGCGTGCGTGCAAATCGCGTGGCCACAATCGAGGAGCGATCGGTAATTCCAAATGATTCGCGGAAGGCTGGTCAATTGCGATAACGATCACATCATCAGGCGCTGGTACCGCTCCACGTAAATGAAACAACCAATCCAAACCAAATTTTTCTTCAAGTGCCAATCCAAGTGGTGATAAATGCAGAAAAACGCCCAATAAGCCGATGAAGCTGCCTAACAGAAACTGTTTAAACCATTTTGTCATGTTGGGTTGTATATTTACAGGCTGCCGTTCACTAGAATTGCCAAATAGCATTGGCGCTAAGCGGCTTTCATTATAACAGTGACGAATATTTCACAGTATCAGTTACACAGGCTCATTTACATCAGTGGCTTACTACTCGCCGGAAATACGATAAAAGACCTTTGCACGGCTACGATCCTAGGGCAATGAATCGGTGGAAGACATGGCGAATTCGAATCTACACGTGATGCGATTTCTGGGATTGTCGCTGGAAGACGATGGGCCAAATGGATCAGGGCTGCTTCAGATCAATCACAATATCTGCTCCCAGACTGCCTGTGGTAAATGCAGATTCACTGAATTTTGGAAAACCGACCTGCTGCGCTGGATTATTGGACAAACCAAAAGGCTCTTCCGGCAGCATATTCCAGCGCAATTTCAATTTACGGTTCGCATCTTGATCGTGATATGCAGCCACCGCGTAAGTGCCAGACTGGTCAAGATTCATGCAGACCTTTTGTTGGCCTTCAATCGCCGGAATACGCACAGTGCGCTTGCGTCCCTTTTTAAATAGAAAATTATCCGGATCATCGTACAAACCAACGTTTAAAACACCGCCAGCCCCCACACCATTTACTGTCACTCTGATTTGCGCCAAATTGGCATTGCAGACATCCGGTACTTCATGAGATTTGATTTTGAATGGCTCAGCCGCGGCATGCGGAATCACAATCAATAGGCCTAATACAAGTACCCAAGGAAGTTGAGCAATTCGTTTGAAATACAGAGATCTTTTATTGCATGGTAAAGTATTCATTGAATCAAGAATTATCATAAATTGTTGTAAAAAAATTAAATTTTTAATCAGTCTGATTGACATCAAATCAGTTCTAACCATAAAACACAAAACTTACCGAATTGACTGGTGGCATAATGATACTCAGGTAACTCAGCAAGAAACTGGTATGATGTCCTCCAACTCCAAACCAATCCGTCAGAATAGCTTATTGGATGTTACCCGCATTATTGTATCGATATCTTTATTAAAAATCGCCATGCAACATGCTCATCTGAAAACCACCGTACCCTTGCAAGGCAAGGTACTCCTGGCTGAAGATAATCCTATCAATCAGCAGGTCGCGTGCGCCATGCTGGAAAAGCTAGGGTTACAAATAACATTGGCTGCTAATGGTCAGGAAGCTATTGAGCTGGCAGAAAAAGATCATTTTGACTTGATTCTAATGGACATCCAAATGCCTATCATGGATGGGCATACAGCCACTATGAAAATCAGGCAATCTCCTGATAATCTTCGGCATATTCCCATCATTGCCCTGACTGCCAATGCAATGCTCAGCGATCGGCAAAAATGCCTGGATGCCGGCATGAATGATTTTCTATCCAAGCCATTTACGCTGGCTCAATTACAAGCCATGTTAGAGCACTGGCTAGCGGTTGCAAAACATAATCGACATACATCCGACAACTCCGGTTCAATGCATGAAAGCTTCACTTCCCGTGATGCTATTATCAATTTAAGTACATTAAACCGATTGCGTGAATTAGATCCGGAGAATGGTACAGGCGTTCTAAAAAAACTGATTTCAATCTATCTGTCCTATGCGCCGTCCTATGCATCACAAATTGAAAAAGCCATACAAGCTGCGGATCATCTTGCTCTCAATAAAGCGGCACATACTTTTAAATCCAGCGCAGCTAATGTGGGAGCAGAAACACTGGCTGGCATATGTCAGAAATTAGAAAACTTTGGAAAGAATAATCAAATGGACGAAGCATCAAAACTGCTACCCAGCATGCAGCAGGAGTTTCAACAAGTCACGATCGCACTTGAAGCGCTGTTAGTAAACAATAATCTACAAAAATAACGTCTCACACCGGGTAAGTAATCATTCGATCAATTCAATCAGGGAAATAGCATGCGGGAGGTTGTTATTTTAAGCGGTGTACGCACAGCGATTGGCGATTACGGAGGTGCACTAAAAGATATCGCTCCCACGGAATTAGCAGCTAAAACCGTGCGCGAAGCGGTCGTGCGCGCGCAAATTGACCCCGATGAAGTTGGGCATCTGATTTTTGGCAATGTCATCCACGGAGAAGCGCGCGATATGTACCTGGCGCGCGTTGCCTGCATCAATGGAGGCTTGCCGCAGCACACCTCGGCGCTCACAGTCAATCGATTGTGCGGCAGTGGCTTGCAGGCCATTATTTCAGCCAGTCAGAATATTTTACTCAATGACACCGATATCGCCATCGCCGGTGGTGCCGAGTCGATGAGCCGCGGAGGCTATTTGTTACCTGCACTCCGCTGGGGTCAACGGATGAATGACGGCAGCACTGTCGACATGATGGTCGGTGCATTAACCGACCCTTTTGACAACGTGCACATGGGCATCACCGCTGAAAACATTGCCGCTAAATGGCAGATCAGTCGTGAAGAACAAGATCAATTTGCGGCAGAAAGCCACCGACGCGCATTGCATGCTATTAAAAGCGGGTACTTTAAATCACAAATATTGCCTATTGAAATCACTGCGCGTAAAGAAACGAGCATTTTTGATACCGATGAACATCCTCGCGAAAATACTCGTATTGAAAGTCTGGCTAAATTAAAACCGGTTTTCCAAAAACAGGGTTCCGTCACTGCGGGCAATGCCTCTGGAATCAATGATAGTGCAGCTGCATTAGTATTAATGGAAAGTCATGCCGCAGAAAAACGCAATTTAAAACCCATGGCACGATTGGTTGCCTATGGACATGCCGGTGTTGACCCCAAATTTATGGGCATCGGCCCTGTGCCTGCTGTTCAGAATGCACTGCAGCGCGCCAATCTAAAAATAGCCGATCTGGATATCATTGAATCCAATGAAGCCTTTGCTGTCCAAGCCTTCGCCGTTGCTAAAGAATTACATTTTGATCCAGAAAAAACCAATCCCAATGGTGGTGCTGTCGCATTAGGTCACCCCATCGGTGCAACCGGCAGCATTTTGACTATTAAAGCAATCTACGAACTGCACCGCAGCGGCGGACGTTATGCTTTGGTAACGATGTGCATAGGCGGTGGCCAGGGTATTGCAGCAATATTTGAACGACTTTAAACCAATCAATGCACTGCAAAAAGTTAAAGTAAATGCGGTCTAGCGCTTGACAGGTATTGTCAGGTGCGTATGGTTCATTTATTCATCCACTCATTCAATGACACCTATGCGATATTTAATTTTACTGCTGCTATTGCTAATTTCTTTACCTGCGTCTTCGGCAGAAATTGAAGCTGAAGCAAAAACCGAAATCCGTCGGTTAGAAAAAATGATGACTCGAGTTCAGCAAGAATCACAATCGACCTATCAGCAATTTTTGATGACCCAAGAATTGCGCCGCAATGAAATGTCAGAATCACCCACTTTAACGCCGACTATTCCGACTGGAAAAAGTATACCTGTTCCCAACTACCAGGATTTGAATCGACTCAGATTGGAAAAGCAAGAGCGTATTGAAAAATATACTGCGGATCTGGATCGCCTCTATGCACGCTATAAAGCACTAGAGAATGAAAGAGAAATGTTATATGAACAAATTAAGAGCCTGGAACAAAAACCTGTTGAAGAATAAGTAATTTTGCAAAGTTAACCCAGATGAATTAATACCTCAATAAGTTATTGGTTACTTTCAAAATTCTTGTACCAGATATCATAAATTTCATCTGGCCATAACGATTTTATCCAAACGATCACATCATCAACCTGCTGTTCGGTTAATTTTCCTTCCCACGCCGGCATGGATCCGATGTCTGGGGGAGTACCTTTTAGAATAGTTTTCTTCAGAACTTCTGTTGAATGATGCCAGGCATGTGCTGAGCCATCCAATGGCGGCGGTGGATATTTACCATCAGCACCGGGTTTGCGCCACTCAGGCGTTGCTTGCCCATTCGATCCATGACAACCAGCGCAATTGGTAGCATAAACACTTTCACCCCGCTTGATTTGTGCCATATCAAAATTTCGCATGACCAAGCCGGTTTTACCATCAACTTGATGTTGCCCCGATAAGGCTCCCAGTGACGTTGAATCACCGCAAGCCGTTATTAGGACAGTTATTAGGGCTAGTAATAGAACATTAGATTTTGTCATGAAAAACCAAAATTTTTACTTCAAACGCATCACAGAAGTGCTCTTTTCAGATTCTGGCTTAACCTGCTCAACTGATTCTGCTTTATTGGCATAGGGATCATAACGTTTATAAATGGTCGTATCCTTACGTTCCTCATCACGTTCCTTGATCAAAAGTACATTATAGGGATCAACCCGTCCACTTTCCATGCCAGGAGTTCCGTGCGGCATATCAGGCACAGCCAATCCAACGGCTTTGGGTTTTTCTTTGAGTAACCGCAAGATATCTTCTGCCGGTACATGCCCCTCAATGGCATATCCATTAATCAAAGCGGTATGGCATGAACCCAGTGAATTGGAAATTCCTAATTTTTTTCTGATCTCTTTATTTCCAACATCATGTGTATTGACGGTAAAACCGTTATCACGCATATGATCTACCCATTTTGCACAGCACCCGCAGGTTGGACTTTTGTAAACCTCAACGGTTGCCGTGGCAACCACTTGCGAGGTCACAGTCAGCAGACCAACAGCAATCAACGATCTCGCTAGTAGGGTACTTACTCGTATTTTCATTTTTTCTCCACAGTTATTGTTCCACGCATCTTCTTAAAATGACCAGGTAATGGACAGGCAAAATTAACGATTCCCGCATTGACAAACTGCCACACCAGCTCTTTTTGCTCACCAGGTTTCAGTTGCAATAAATGCGCATCCGTATGATTCATTTCAGGATACTGACGTCTTAATTTCGCAAATTTTTTTAACTCAACCATCGAGCCAATCAGCATTTCGTGTTTCCTACTGCCGCCATTTTTTACAACAAACCGGATTGTCTCGCCTTCCCTCACCGTAAGCTCGGAAGGCAAAAACATATTATCCACTTGCGTGAGCTTAATAGTACGCGACACTTTTTCCGAATCACCTGGTTTGCTGATGTCAGCTTTTACTTCTACATTGGATTGGTTTGTATTCGAATTGCTATTGGTCGAAAACAAGACCAAGGTTACAAATGGTATAATTACAAAGAACCTGTTCATAGGATTCTCCCAAGAAATTATTCCTGAACCTCTTATCCATCATTATTTAGAATCTATCTATGCTAAATTGTTCCATTCCTTTTGTCTAATATTCTGCCCTACGATCCAAGCAGCCTCTCCGATCAAAAATAAATACTCTTTTTCTAACCAGGTGCAGAAATCATGCAAAAAAAAGATCTCTACAATACCAACAAACTCCAGAAACGTCTAAGGCGGCAAGTTGGAACAGCGATTGCTGACTTTAACATGATCGAAGCCGGTGATCGGATCATGGTGTGCCTATCCGGTGGCAAGGATAGTTATGCATTGTTGGATATTTTGCGCAATTTACAAGCACACGCGCCTTTAGATTTTGAATTGATCGCAGTTAATCTGGATCAGAAGCAACCCGGTTTTCCCGAACAAGTGCTACCGGAATATCTGACCGCCATTGGCATGCCCTTTCGTATCGTTGAACAAGATACCTATAGTGTTGTAAAGCGTGTCATCGCAGAGGGAAAAACTACCTGCAGCCTTTGCTCGCGGCTCCGTCGTGGCGTGTTATATCGGGTGGCAAGTGAATTAGGGGCAACCAAGATTGCGCTAGGTCACCATCGTGATGACATTCTGGAAACCTTTTTTCTGAACATGTTTTATGGCGGAAAGCTTAAAGCCATGCCGCCCAAACTGGTTAGTGATAATGGACAACATATCGTTATCCGACCGCTGGCATACTGCAAGGAAA
>JAGOKN010000071.1 GCA_017994575.1 Nitrosomonas sp. | reverse complement strand
ACTGCTTTGATGATGAAACAATAGTAAGCAGTTAACGCATAACCATAAGGAGTAATCAGTGATGAAAAAAAGTAGAACACTCAATTTGTTGTGCTTGGCAGCGGCCTTGGCTTTTGTATTATCAGCCTGCTCAACCACACAAAAGGTCACCAATTCCGCCAGAACAGCCACTGAGCAATTGCTCATCAGCGAAGCAGTGACGCGCAGCCTTCCCAAGCAGATTGATCTGCCTTTCCCGATCCCACGTGGCGCCGTCGTTAAGCTCGATGTCACTGGATTGACTCCGGATAAGGACATGGCCAAAGGCGTGATTGCAGGCTGGCTGGGAATGCTCGGATATACGGTTCAGGATGGACCTGAAAATGCCTCTCACCGCATTAATATCCTATTAGATTCTTTGGGAACGGAAGTGGGCAGTACGTTCTTTGGCATTCCTCCCGTACAGGCTTCACTGATACCGATTTCATTACCCGAATTAGCGCTGTATAAAGCGGAGCATCAAAGTGGATATGCAAGATTCCATTTAGATGTGTTTGAAATGCCATCCGGTCGATTTGTGGGATCATCTTCACCATTTCTTGCCGACACTTTTTATAATGCCTATACGGTTCTATTTTTATTCAGTTTCAACAGAACTGATCTGACTTCACCACCACGGATAGGCACATTCCGCAAGCCGTTGATGTAAAGCTGCGCTTGATCTAGTAACTGGAAATGCAGGCTGCAGATGCGCTAAAACATCTCAGCATGGCTCCGGCGCACACGAAAAAGCTTCGTATGCGCCGGAGTGCCAATAAAAACAAAGACATTAACTGGGAAAAGCCGAATCCGACAAATCCTACTTCCCTCACACAAGCTCTATGAATCTATTAGGTAGTCGGCCCTGAGATATCCCTAAACACTTGATATTAGTTATGAATGCACTGTTTATTAGTGATCATAACAACCGGAAATGTTAAAATAGCGTCGTATTTCTGGTCGAAATAGTAATTAAAAATGCTAAGAAATATCAGACCGAATTTGTTTGGAACGGTTTTCTGATGCAATTGGATACCAGTGATCCACTGCTGAAGCTTGCAGACGCGATACCTTGACAAGAGTCTGAGGAAAGCATTCTCGATTCACTACACGAAATCGACAGGCGCGGCGATTGAGCCCATTATCGGCCACCTGAAATTGGATTATCGAATGGCGAGGAACTATCTGAAAAGCGCTATCGGCGATCGTATTAACCAGCAGTCAATTTTTACAGCAACATCCGCTGTAACCGGTCACGGGATTGGTTGTACTCGACACCGGTACCCATTTCACCTTATTTGGACAGATTGTTATTGCGCTCCTGATTCAAGCGGGAGGTTTGGGATTTATGACTTTCGCTATTGTTGCAGCAGTAAGTCTGGGCGCCAAATTAGGAATTGGTCAGCAGATAGTTGCACAAGAAGCATTTAACCAAACTAACCTGGTTTAATGAGTTGGGTTTAAGCACAGCCATTCATCATGCTTTTTTTATACAGTTTCCGCATTCAATAATGCTGGCTTTGCTTTAAGCAGCAATAACCTAACACCTTACTTTAATAACTTATCAGTTAATTTAGTGATCACTGCGCTTTTTATCATTGGAGGCATAGGTTTCTTAGTTTTAATTGATATAAAAACACAGAAGAATTGGCATAAGCTGAATGTTAATACCAAAATTGTATTGCTGGGTTCGTTCATTATCAACATGTGCGCATTCACGCTCATATGGATTCTTGAAGCCAAAAACCCTGCAACCCTTGGCCAGTTATCCATCCCTGATCAGACAATGGTAGCCTGGTTTCAAGCGATAACACCCAGAACTGCGGGTTTCAATACTTTACCGATAGAAGAGTTAACTCAAGCCACAACGACTCTTATGATTTTATTGATGTATATTGGCGGAGGATCGTTAAGTACAGCCAGTGGACTAAAAATCGGCACTTTTGTGATTCTAATAATGGCGACTTATGCTTTTTTACGGCGAAGGGATGATGTTGTAATTCTTCAGCGTACCGTACAGCCAACACAGGTCATGAAAGCACTCGCATTGACCGTCGTATCAATTATCATGATATTCATAGGAATATTTATCCTGACACTTACTGAAAACGCTCAATTTATTGATATCGTTTTTGAAGTCGTATCAGCGCTAAGTACCGTTGGATTGTCCAGAGGATTAACTAACTAATTAAGTATAGCAGGTGAAATCGTTATCATTTTTTTATGATCATTGGGCGCGTAGGACCATTGGCTTTCGCTTATTTCTTTGCTTCTCCCAAGAAAAAATATATCAAGTATGCAAATGCCGATATACAGGTTGGTTAGCCTCATGCTCCTAATAATCATTAGGAGCATGAGGCTATACTCTTGTGTGATAACAGGTAAAAGACCGGCAGGGGAAGTTGTACAGGAGTCTTAAATATGGACTTGCCATCCAGCTCAAATGAATTGATTCAGCACTCCATAGTTTCCGCCAGCGGTGTTTTAACATGGAAGCATTTGATTGAGAGACCTGGCCTTTATTTCAGATTCATACAATTAGCATAATATGTTACGGTTGCCGGCCAATCAGAAAATATCCCTAAAATACCTACCTCTTTGGCCAGCACATGTAAAGCATTGTACATATCGCCATCATTGTTGATGACATTGTCTGCAGGATGATTGGGATCCGGATTTTCACCGTTCAATGTTTGATAATAGAATCCTCCTCCTGTAGCTAACGGGCCAGAGCGCTCGAACGTCCAGGCAATAATATCCAAACCTGCTTTTTTGGCTTTATTGGCATAGAGTGACGGAACGATATTGCCATCTTCAACTTCCAATAACATCCACATTGGAGGGGCAATAATCTGTACGCCTTCGGATACGAGTTGCTCCATTGACGGTGACCAGGTCGCAGGGTTGCGATGATCGAATGCTGGATCTTCATAACGGCCATCGAGATAAACAGCTTGGGTTCCAAACCTGGGCTCATTCTGAATCCAGTATAGAACATCATTAATATCAAATGATTGTGCCCAAACCTTGGAAGCGGGAATACCGGCTTGTTTATACTCGTCTATCAATTTCTGCGCATAATCCTGCTGAGAAAAGCCGTTAAATGGCATAGGGACATCCGGAGATTTAAGCTCAGGAGTCATTTTCACCCCTAGCTTATTAAATAATCGAATGCTTTCTTTATGGGTTAACAAAGTGCCTCGGCTAGCGTACAAATCTGTTCTCCATTCTGCCGTACCTTTCATGAAATCACTTACCGTCGTTGCAGAAGGATCAAAGGCATCCATCTTTCCTTTTAACGATTTGAATTCTGTCAAGGTGATGTCGCTGGTGCAGCATTTTGCAGTCGCTGCGCTTATCAGTTTGCCGTTTTCATCATAGACTGCTGGCTGAAATGGCTCAGAGCAGCGTCCGGCCAGTTCGGTTTCAAGGATATCGGTGGTCGTATGTAAATCACACTGAGAATGACGGCAAACCAGTTCCTTGTCCTGGGTAAAAGTCACGTCGCATTCAAGAATACCTGCGCCCATTTTTGCGGCTGCTTGATAGGATTCTTGGGTGTGCTCAGGAAACTGTAGCGGGGCTCCACGATGTCCAATGGAAAAATCACTCTTTTTGAATGGACCTGTTTCACAGCTTTCGAGCTTTTTCTTGAGCGATCCATGATCCATGTCATTAATCAAGAAAAAGGGACGCGGACCGAGCTGTGCGCTGGCAACTTTTTCAGTATTATGGCGATCCGGGTCATCGTTCTTGCCAGCCCAGCTTGCTGTCGATAATGAAAAAGCAACGGCTGCTGAACCAATCATGGCTGTACTAATCAATAATGCTATTCGATTCATTTCCATCTCCTGTGCATTTTTTCTATAAACTTTATTGGGTTGGATATAGTGCGCCTATCCATGCCGGATGCTATCAGTCGGATATTTCAGGCATATGATTAGCAAATGAAATTTAAGTGAATCTATGATGAAGGCGTTGACGCCAAGTCAGTGCAAATCCGTCAGCGCTGCATCCATGATTGGATTTGTTTTCGATGGTGGGTATACCAGAGTTGGCCGATATCTATAGCCTTTTTCTGGAACACCGCATTATTGGCGGAATCCATATGATCGGGCAGGTTGTAATCTTTCAAATACTGATTGATATACAACACACGGTCCCCTAGTATTTCTTCGGTCATTCTGACATTCGCCAGCATTTTCTCGCGCAGAATGATAGAAGCAATTCCTTTTGCTGACCATTGTAATCCGCCATATCCGCAAGCCTGATTTCCGTTAACTACAAAGCTGCGCCAGCCTGAGCCGATCGATAGCACTCTGATGTCACAACCATTCCAACATTGACTGGCATGCAGATAAGCGCTTAACCCCGGATTGTTCATGCCTACGCCGCCATCCATGCGCCAGTTCCCATCTTCCATGTGCACTGGAGGATAATACGAAGGGGCGGCCGTGCAGGCATCTGCGATCTCACTGAGCAAAAAATCAAATGAATTCTCGTTGGTGAAAATATCTAAGCGATCTTGGTTCAAGTTAAAGCAAGGAATTAATATGCGTTTGCTCAGCGACGAAAGCCGCAGATTTGCCAATTCAGTTTGTAGTGTTGAGCTTTTCTGTTTGCCAGTATACTTGGGGCGAATTTGCAGTTTATTGAGCAAGCGATGCATCCAATGCGCCCCCATCATTTTTTCCAGCAATTTTTCCTGCAAGGCCATTTGAATGATTTGTCCGGCGCTTATCCTGCGTCCCAGTATCAAGCAAGTGATCAATCCTCCGGACGAGGAGCCTGCGATCATGTCGAATAAATCATAAGTGGAAGCACCCGTGTCTTCTTCCAGACATGCCAATACGCTGAGTTGAATCAACATATGGCTGCCGCCGCCATCTAAGCTTAAGACGGATTTAGATGACAACGGATTTCTCCAATTGTCTGAATGCATGATCAGGCTGTTCTCTTACTGGCAAGCCGTTCTTCCTGAATAAGGTTCTTATATTGTTCAAAGCGTTCAAACCAGAAAAGCAGCTCCAGCAATCCGTCGATAAGCATCAGGAGAATTGAGCGGTTTTTCCACCTGATCGCGGTCATTGCAGTACAAAACCACATTATTTTTCTAATGGATTGTGCATGGCATCTTAGCGAGGATTTATGAATCTATATCGAAGTATTTGTTAAATATTTATGAAGTTTTTATTAAAAAGGCGCGGAAAAGTCAGTATTGCCATGATTCTTTGCTGCGCATGAACAGATTCAAGTAATATCCACTTTTAATGGTCACTTCGACGATAGCAGCACTTTAAAACTCAATGCACGCCATATCGACCCAGAAACAGCTTTTGCCTGAACTACAACAGCTTGAAGCCATCATTCAGCAGGACAAGCAAACACATTTGCGCAGTAAAGTGCTGTGCCGTGTTTCTTGCGAGGATGATGAATTGCCCGTATATGCGCTTACGTTGGGTAATAGCGCGCATGATATTCCTTGCGTGACCTATGTCGCAGGGATTCATGGTCTAGAACGCATTGGCACGCAAGTCGTCATTGCTTTTTTGGAAGGATTGCTGGAACGACTCAAATGGGATCGGGTGCTGACGGAAATTTTGCAGCGCGTGCGAATCAATATATTGCCGCTAGTGAATCCGGTGGGCATGTTGAACTACACTCGCGCAAATGGACGGGGTGTCGATTTGATGCGTAATGCACCAGTCGATAGCCATGAGAAAACCATCTGGTTAGCTGGCGGGCATCGAATTTCATCTCGCTTGCCATGGTATCGGGGAAAAGCAAGTGAAGTCATGCAGCCGGAAGCAAAGGCGCTATGTGACTTTATTACACACGATGTTTTACCTGCTCCGTTCAGCTTGGTACTGGATTGTCATTCCGGTTTTGGTTTTCGCAATCAAATCTGGTTTCCGTATGCCAGAAGCCGTCTTGAACCGATTAAGCATCTGAAGGAAGTTTATTATCTGCGCAAGCTATTTATGCAGACTTATCCGCATCAGGATTACCTGTTCGAACCGCAATCACAGCATTATCTGACCCATGGGGATTTGTGGGATTTCCTTTATTCGCAATCACTGGAAAGCAGTAATGTGTTCTTGCCCTTAACTCTTGAAATGGGTTCCTGGCGTTGGATTCGCAAGAATCCGCTGCAGTTGCGGCAACTGCTGGGACTGTATCATCCGATCAAACCCCATCGGCTTAATCGCGTGCTGAGAAGCCATTTAATACTAATGGAATTTTTATTGCACGCTACTTTATCGTATGAAAACTGGCTGAATAAAAGCGATGCCCAGGAATTGGAGCAACAAGCGCTGGCGATGTGGTATTCATGACGGGTAACCAACACTTTGTGCTGCTTCGAGGATTACTGCGTGAAGCACGGCACTGGGGCGAATTTACCGGAAGCCTGCAGCAGCAATTTCCCCATGCCACTATTGATACACCGGATATTCCCGGCAATGGCCGGTTGCATCAGGTGACCAGTCCAAGAGCCATCGCCGGGATGACTGAGGCATTGCGCAAGCAAATCAATACAAATCAACCGCTCAGATTGATTGCGCTTTCCATGGGTGGAATGATTGCAAGTGATTGGATGATTCGCTATCCGCATGAAGTGGAAGCTGCCGTGCTGATCAATACCAGTGCACGACCACTCTCTCCGTTTTATCATCGCATGCGCTGGACGATCTATCCACAAATTCTCAAGATGATTGTCCATCCTGCTGCACAAAAAGAAGCAGATATTCTGGCGCTGACTTCAAACCGTCACACGCATGACAGTCAGCTGCTAGCATCCTGGCAACAGTGGCAGCAACAAAATCCGGTATCAACCATCAGCGCCAGGAATCAATTTTTGGCTGCAGTAAAATTTTCTATCACGGACAAACCGCAGCAACCTATACTCGTTGTGACCAGCCAAGCGGATCGTCTGGTGGATTACCGTTGCAGCTTAAAACTCGCACAAATCTGGCAAACCGGCTATGTGCAGCATGAATCGGCAGGTCATGATTTGCCATTGGATGAGCCGGAATGGCTGGTTGGTGCTATCAAGCAATGGTTTAATTCGGAGATGGATGCTTAAAGATATAGCAATAAGCTGTAGGCGAGAATTTCGTGATTGTCTGCCTTGTGCACATGCCCAGCTATCTTCGGGGCCTTCACAAAGAGCATCATATGCAATTGCTAGCGATTCGCTATTTTGGGAAACGTGAGAGGCGGACGATAACCTTCCTTCAGTCCAAGAACATCTATATAAAACGCCTTGCTTTTTTCCAAGACACTGTTCAACACAGTGAAGGAGTTCATACCTTCGATTGTCATTTTACCTATCTCACGATAAAACAGGATTTATAGCCTGAATTTACAGATTGTCCCATTTTGCGTTATAGGAAACTTAACTTGCTTAATCAATGTGAGTTTGTCTGTTGGTTCATTTATTTCGATATAGAGATGATGCATCTTTTGCCGCTTATTTCATCCTTACTTTATTTTAAATTTAGCTAAAATTTATGAAATCTCAAATTTATTAAAGTTGGAAATATTTACTATATCTAGTGAAAATAAATCCCACATGATTTTTTACGCTTCAATCATCGATAACACCTCATAGACTTCATCAATTTATTGTAGTGATTATTTTAAATGTAGCCGGTAGGGTGATGGGGGTCGTAGTGTATTGGATGTGATCAGTCTGGAAGCCGAGCAGATGCGGCACACACCGGGATTTGGTTCGGTGATTGATACGGAATATATCATGGGATTGGGGGCAGTCGATAAGCGAATGCTGATATTGATTGGCATCCAGAAGATGATGGGCAGCAGTGACATGGAATTGATTGATCAAAGTAATAATTGATGGATATGGGTTTGTTTGAAAATAAGCAAGTTGCGATGACAGCCTTTGACAGGAGAAATAAAGCATGCTGGATGATATGAAAATCGGTACTAAGCTGTTGGGCTCCTTTGTGGTGCTGCTCGGCTTTATGATTTTTCTGGGTATCTTTTCGTTATTCCAGCTGAGTAGCCTCAATAAAGCTGCAACTGCAATTACCGGAGAATGGTTACCTGCATCGAAAGCTGCAGCGGACTTAAATCTTTTCACATCCGATCTCAGGATTGGCGAAATGAGTCATGTGCTTTCCACATCCGATCAGGATATGAATCATTATGAAAAAGAAATTGCGAATTTGCTGGCTAGGATAGAGAAAACTAGCGAAGAATCCAAAAGGCTAATTTCTTCCCCTGAAGAACAGAAGATATTTGATTCATTTTCTGAGCAATGGAGACAATATTTAACTGCGCATAGTCAACTCCTTGCGCTTTCTCGCGCAAATAAGACCGAAGAGGCAAGGATGTTTATGAATGGCCGGTCCAAACAGGTCTATGATGAAATGTGTGATCAGTTGATTAAGTTATCAGATTTGAATACTGCGGGAGGAATTGCAGCTAGCGGAGCAGCCGATCAGACCTTCACCAGCTCACAAATGTTGATCATCGCGTTATTGGCAATTGCCAGTGCTATCGGGCTTGTACTTGCCTTGATTATTACACGTAACCTGTTGGCGCAATTGGGCGGTGAGCCGAAACACGCGGCGGAAATCATGCAAAAAATTGCCGCAGGTGATTTGTCGAGCAATATTGCGGTTAACACAAAATACCCGAATAGCATGTTATTCGCAATTAAAGAAATGCAGGATAGTTTGATTAAGATTGTTAGCGAAATACGGAGCAGTACCGACACGATTACTACAGTTTCCAGTGAAATTGCCTCGGGTAATCTAGATCTCAGTCAGCGTACGGAAGAGCAGGCCTCCAGCCTGGAGGAAACCGCGTCCTCTATGGAAGAACTTACCTCTACAGTCAAACAAAATGCGGACAATGCCCACCAAGCCAATCAACTGGCAGTCGGTGCATCCGAAGTTGCGGTAAAAGGTGGTGCCGTGGTCGGACAAGTAGTACAGACCATGAGCTCTATCAACGAAAGCTCCAAAAAGATCGTGGATATCATCAGCGTCATCGACGGTATCGCATTCCAGACTAATATTCTGGCGCTGAATGCAGCGGTAGAGGCCGCGAGAGCAGGTGAGCAGGGACGTGGTTTTGCTGTGGTGGCGACAGAAGTGCGCACACTGGCACAGCGTTCCGCAGCAGCAGCGAAAGAGATCAAGGAATTGATCAGTGATTCTGTCAGTAAAGTAGAAGACGGTACGCGACTGGTTGATGAAGCCGGTACGACAATGAACGAAATTGTCAGTGCGGTGAAACGTGTGACCGACATTATGAGTGAAATCTCCGCGGCCTCACAGGAACAAAGTTCCGGTATTGAGCAGGTTAACCAAGCCGTGACACAGATGGACGAAGCCACCCAACAAAATGCGGCACTGGTGGAAGAAGCAGCAGCTGCAGCGGAATCCATGCAGGATCAAGCACAGGCACTGACACAAGCGGTTACGATATTCAAATTATCTGGCAGCAGTCATAGTACAGCAACGCCGATTAGAAGAAGGAATCGCCCCTCCACTGTTATCAAATTGCCGAATCGCGGAACTGCAACTAAAAAGACCGCAGTAAATTCAAGTGCAAACTCGGCATCTTCACCAACTCAACCTCATAAGGTTGCAGCAGGTGGCGGCGATGACTGGGAAGAATTTTAGACTTCGAAAGATCCAATCAGTTTTTACCTGTAGAACTTAAGAAAAGGCTCTCCAGGTCTTTTCAGATAGCATCTCTATATTGCTAGTTTTGCGAAGATTTATGGTTATTGTTCAGATTTCGGTGAAGTATTTCCTATTTTAGTAAAAACATAAGAAAATACCTAACGTCATTCTTCTGTCATATTAATCCCATATCTTTCTCACAATACAATGAGTGTGATGGAGGATCGAGTTATGCTGAATGTAGATACCTTGCTCAAAGAGTATTTTCAGAATACGGATGAAGCGAATGACAAGCCTCTGATGAGGGCAGCATCTTCGGTTTTAAAGAAGCTTTTTCATCAGAAGGAGATCAATGCTTTTATTGAAACTCACCAATATCTGGAAGGATTGGAGTTCAATGATGCCGTTCTGGAGCATTTTAATTTTACTTTCCAGGTTTCTAGCAAAGACCGGGCCCGTATTCCCGATCAGCGCCGCGTGCTGATTGTAGCCAATCATCCGCTGGGTTCTTTGGATGGGTTGGCGCTTCTCAAGCTCGTATCGGAAATCAGGACCGACGTTAAGATTGTTGCCACAACGCTACTGAACTGTATAGATCCTCTGAAAGGCTTGTTTCTTTCTGTGGATAATTTGGCCAAATCCGCTCATCATCGCGACAGTATGAATCAGATTGTTCAGGCACTGGAGTCAGAACAGGCTGTCATCTTGTTTCCAACCGGTGAAGTGTCACGGATATCGCCGCTGGGTGTGCGTGACGGGAAATGGAAAACTGGTTTTTTATCGTTGGCCAAGAAAACAAAAGCGCCGATTGTTCCTGTTTATATTGGCGGCAAGAACTCAAGCCTTTTTTATGGTCTGTCGAGTATCTATAAGCCGCTGGGCACGATGATGCTAGTCAATGAGATGTTCAATCAGAAGGGTAGTGAAATTTCTTTTCGTATTGGCAAACCCATCCCCTGGGAATCCATCGCAGCGATGGATTTGTCCAAAAAAGCGGTTGCCAAATTGATGCGCAAGCAAGTGTACTTATTAAGTCAGAAAAAGAAAAAAGAACTGTTCAAACCGATTGAAAATATTATCCATCCTGTCAGAACCAAGTTAATTCGCAAGGAATTGAAGGCTTCTCAGCTCATCGGGAAAACTCAAGATGGCAAGCATATTTATTTGTTCGACTATATGCCCAATTCCAGCGTGATGCGTGAAATAGGGCGTTTGCGCGAACTATCTTTCAGGCAGGTGCAGGAAGGTACGGGTAATGCATTGGATATTGATAGTTATGATCGTTATTACCGACACCTGATTTTGTGGGATGAGGATGAGCTGGAGATTATCGGTTCCTATCGCATTGGTGAAGCTGCCAAGATTCTTAAGAAACATGGAGAAGCGGGGTTATATACGCATAGTTTGTTTAAGTTCAATCAATCCTTTATTCCTTATCTTGAACATTCGATAGAGCTTGGACGTAGTTTCATCCAACCCAGATATCAGGGAAAGCGCAGTTTGGATTATCTTTGGTATGGGATCGGTGCCTATCTGTTTCAACATCCGGAGATCCGTTACCTGATTGGACCTGTATCACTCAGTACTTCATGGCCGGAACCTGCGCAAAAGGTGATTGCAAGCTTTTACACTGAGCTTTTTGGCAATAATAGAACATTGGTTGATCCCAGGCTTCCTTTTGACTTTGAGCCGATTCAGGAGTTTGCACCTTTTACACGGGTTGCCGATGAAGAAAACTATAAGCAGGCTTATGCGATTCTGAAGGCGTTAATGGATGACTTTGGCGTGAAAGTACCCATACTCTATAAGCAATATGTCGAGCTATGCCAGCCGGGAGGATGTGAATTTCTTGGGTTTAACATTGATCCAAGCTTCTCAAATTGCGTGGATGCTTTAATCCTGGTTCATATCAATACCATTAAAGAGAAAAAACATCAGCGTTATATTGAAAGCCATGCTGCGGTTTTTCAAAAGCGGGATTCTGCATAATGTGAGGTACGATGTCGAAAAAGGAGTGTGTTGAATTAAGCAGTCACCTTTGCGAATAATGGAGGCGGTTATGCCAATAGCCTGTTAAATGCTTAGAATTGAGGTTGGCTGGCAGGGCTTGCCAGCCAATCAGTATAATTTGAGTTAGAAAAATTACTCTTTGGTGGGTCGACCTGTTTTGATTATTTCCACTTGACCAACCGCTTTGAGCAAGGATGCACTGGGGAGTTTAGATAAATTTAATAATCCTGCTCGTATCAATTCACTTTTTTTCACATGAACTCCAGCTTCAAGACATTTCTTTTTAAGTTCACTCAGCTTGGCATAATCACTTTCTGGCAAAGTAAAACTATCACGAATCATTTTAACCTTCTTGGTTTTTTCTTTCTCTTTCTTTAAGGTTTTTTCTGTATTTGCCTTGGTTGTTACAAGGGGAATTGTTTTGGCTGCTTTGTTGGCGGGATTGCTTATGCTGATCGCTTTCTTTGTAGCGACAGCAGATGCTGGCGCTACAAAATTTGTAACTGGCAGTGGAGATTTTTCTTTTTCATTAGATTTGATTTTTTTAGTCATGATTGATCTCTTTAGAGTAATAGCAAATTGAAGGAGTAGTATTTTATTTCTATATAAACAATATAAACTATTTATACAGTATTAATCAATATACTATTTATATAAAATCAAAATAAACTTGGGAGTAGTGACGGAATTGAGGTCATTACTGAGAAATATTGATATTTCTAATCGATGAATTCGACATTCTCTGACAATCTGTTAATGAAAATAGAAGATGTTTTTATTATTAAGTTTGAGTTAGTCACTTGGCAGGTATTGACTGAATTATCTGTTTTGTAACAATTCAGTCATGTTGTTCTGCTATATTTCTATGCTAATAGCATGTTTAATTGAATAATTAGTGGATGTGAATGTGAAAGAAGCGTTATCCGATAATGCAATTGAATGTGCGCCCTTACCTGAATCTAATCGCAGCGAAATATTTCTGCAACTGGTCAGAATAATCGAGCAGCGCGAAGTGGTTCCAAATTTTCAACCCATTATTTGTATGGTTACAGGCGAAATCTTCGCTTATGAAGGACTCATCCGGGGACCATCCAATAGCTCATTGCACTCGCCCCTCAGTTTATTTAAAGCAGCAGGGCAATTTGGACTCTTGCTAGAAGTTGAGAAATTATGCCGACAAGTTATCCTGGAAGCTTTTGTCCGATTGCAACTTATTGGCAAGCTTTTTTTGAACGTCAGCCCTGAGTGTCTACTGGATTCAAACTTCAAGAACGGAGAAACGCTGGATTTCATGCGTTCTGTTGGCCTAGAGCCGCATCGTGTAGTCATCGAGTTAACAGAAAGTCAACCCACTTTCAACTATTCTTTGTTGCTCGAAGCCGTACGGCATTACCGTTCAATGGGATTGGAAATTGCTATTGACGATCTCGGTGAAGGATTCTCCAGTCTTCGTCTATGGTTCGAACTCAGACCTGAGTATGTCAAAGTCGATCAGCATTTTATTCAAAACATTAACCAGGATCCCATCAAGCTGCAGTTCGTGCGATCCATTCAGCAAATTGCAGAAAACTCAAACACAAGGATCATCGCTGAAGGTATTGAGACTCACGCCGAATTAATGATTATTAAGGATCTTGGTATTCTATTTGGACAGGGTTATTACATTGCTCGCCCCAATGCCATCCCGGCCATGATCATATCAGCGGATGCTGCCAATAGCTTGCGACAAAATGGAATTTCAGTTTTTCCGCATAAAAATCATGTTATCCAACAAACTCTGGCGACCATGAAGCTGTTAATTTGGGTATCTCCCGCTACAGCTGAGATGGATAGCGATGTGGTTTATAGTCGTTTCAGCGATCAGCCTAAATTGGAATCTATACCTGTGGTTAATCAGGAAATACCAATCGGAATTATTACTCGTAGCCGTCTAATAGATGCGTATGCACGACCGTACTGGCGGGAATTATATGGCAAGAAATCCTGTACCTTATTTATGGATCCATCGCCTTTAGTCGTGGACAAGAGTATCAATTTGCAAGAACTGAGTAATGCGGTTGTTGCGGCTGGACAACGTCATTTGTCGAATGGTTTCATTATTACGGATCAGGGGCAATATCTCGGTATTGGTACTGGTCATGATTTGATGCGTGAAATTACTCAACTTCAGATAACTGCTGCGCGCTATGCCAATCCACTGACCCAGTTGCCAGGAAATGTGCCAATTGACGAACATATTGAACGCCTATTGAAAAGCCAAGTGGGATTCTGCGTTTGTTACTGTGACTTGGATGCATTCAAACCATTTAATGACATTTATGGATACCGCAAGGGAGACGAGATTATCCAGGTAACGGGTAACCTTTTGTCGCGCGCATGTGACTTGGAGCGGGATTTTATCGGACATATCGGAGGAGATGATTTTATTATATTGTTTCAGAGTACTGATTGGGAAATACGCTGTCGTCATGTGCTGGCTCGTTTCTCAGAGGAAATCATGCACTTTTTCAAACCAACTCACCGTGATCAGAAAGGCTATTTTTCGATCAATCGCAAAGGACAGCGTGTATTTCATTCGCTCGTCACGCTCTCAATAGGTGCGGTCGTGGTGCGGCCAGGGATATTTAATTCACATCATGAAATCGCAACTATTGCAACGTCCGCAAAACAGCAAGCAAAGCACATGTTTGGCAATAGTTTGTTTATCGAGAAACGACATTATTGTTCACGAATGAGGGTGTCCTAGATTTTGTGTAAACGGTGGTTTGATATGTGCTGTCAAGAATGGAGTCCATAGGTTTAAGCAGCTATTAAATATGCAAAGACCTCTGCACAACTGCGAGAATTTAGCTGTAGTGACAGAGAAGAATTTCCAAATGACAGTTGTTGCACGTCATTTGTATCCCTCCAACCCCACCACCTACCCACATTCTTTCAACAATGCTTCAATAGCCTCTGGTGCGAACGGCAGCAATTCATCGATCCGGCTGTTAGGCCAGGTGGGGAGTTTATCGAGGGTGTCGGC
>JAGOKN010000070.1 GCA_017994575.1 Nitrosomonas sp. | reverse complement strand
AAACAACAGTTTGCCAACTCGCCTGACCTATCCAACGAGTTGATGAATGCCATTATGGATACCTTGGCTGCCCATAACACCATGAGCAAACAAGCCCTGGAGTCAGAAAAAGTGCGAAGCGGTTTGCGGGATATTTTGCTCGGCCCGGCGCAACTTTATGAGGCGTTGCGGGAACGGTCGGAAGTAACTGGGCTTCGCTAAATGGGGTACCGTAAGGATTCCTTCGTAAATGAGTAATAGAACCATCACTAGAACCAGAAATCACAATCATCCTCTTTGGAAAAGTCTGTTCAAGAGACAATAACCTTATGTAAATTATAGAGCTTCAGGTTAGTTTTCAAATTTTGCGCATTCAGATGAGCTTGACATATATTTTTGCCTGTTTCATGATTTGCTGTGCAGGTAAATAAGCTTCTTAAGCTTTTCCTGATGCGCGTTACCGGGAACTTTACTCATTTACGAAGGAATCCTTACGGTACCCCAACTATGTTTGCTTTGAGTTCAAAGAGAACAAATTTGCCGTGAATTTAGGGCTACATCTCAATATAACTGATCAGTACTATTACGTTATACCGTGCTTATCCGGTTAACTCCCAAGGTAGCTAGATGTAGTAGTGGGCCGTGATTTTTTTGTATAAAGTTCAGCATAGGTCGGCGCAGTGACATCACCAGCAATGCCAAGCAGGGAACGGAATGCGTTGAAAGGGTAGAAACGGCGGTTGAATCGAAACGTGAATTCGTTGAGATAGGCTTGCAGGTGTTGCGGGCTGACGCCGTGGTGAATGCCACGTAACCATGTTTTGAGATTGGAGAACACGAGGTGAATGATGGGCAGGAAAGTTTCGGCAACTTGCATGTCGCCACGTTCCGCAACGGCGGTATGAAGATACCCTCGCTTTTCAAGCGCCGCGTAGCCGCTCCAGTCATCGGAAATGATGGTGGCGCCTGGCGTAACGACGCGCTCAATGAAACCGCCCAACGATTTGGCACTGCGGTCTGGCACCACAGCGAGCCGAACACGTCCGGCGTAACGCCCAGTCCTCCGCTTATTGAGGCTGCCACCGTGCTTGCGCTGTTTAACCTCGACCGCACCGGCGACGAGAACCATGTCGTGAACGCCTCGACCCTTGCCGCGAGTACGTCCTCCGACGTAGGTTTCATCGGCCTCGACGGCATCGAAGGAGTTGCCACCAATCCGATCTTGGTCGGGACGCACCATGCCGACCCGCAGTTTGTGGAGAATCTGGAAAGCAGTCTCATAACGCGACAGCCCGAGTTGCCGCTGGAATTGGGCAGCAGACATACCGGGTGTTTGGCTGGCAACCAAGTAGGCTGCCCAGAACCATACGGAGAGAGGTGTGTGGGTGCGTTCCATAACGGTGCCCGCAGTGAGGCTCGTGTCTCGGTTGCAGTGACGGCACCGACAAACGCTGGGGCGATTGGCGAAGCGATAAGGCTCTCCGAGTGTGCCGCAGTAGTCACAAACGAATCCGTCGCTCCATCGGGCGCGCTCAAGATAGGCCGCGCAGGCCGCTTCGTTCGGGAACAGTCGCTGAAAATCAGGAAGCGAGAGAGGGAACGGCAAATCGTCTCGCTCAAGCACGTCGATAACCATGACCACCTCAGGTTGGCGCAGATGCTCAACATACTACCGGTAGTGGGCTTGGGAGACAACCGGATAAGCACGCGTTATACTATTCTTCAGAAGTTTCTTCAGAAGTTACAATTCAATCATCAAAGGAGTCGCGCATGAATCAGGAAATACCACAGTTAGACCCACATCCCTTGAGTGAATATGTGGTTCTGTCGCATTAAGCAATTCTCTGCAATTATTCTTCAATGAAATCAATGATCGATTTGGACGAAAAACGCTTAATGCGACAGAACCATAAGAATATCGAGACGGGTTTACTAACCGATTGGTTGAAAAAACGGGCTCTGTTGCAAAAAATTAATTTTAACGTAAAGTGAATTTAAAAGTTGTTTAAAAACAGCTGGCTGAAAAATCAAATATAGCCGTTTTTTATTTTTTGCAACAGAGCCCATGATGGCAATGTTAGGGTGGAGAAGCATGTGTGATTGACCGAGAGACAATTTCTTTGGTGGAAGTATTCGGTGCGCTGAATCGCGGAGTGACCGTGGTTACTGGTAACAAACGCTTGGCGGGCGTCACTTTTCAGGCCTTTGAAAAATCGGCGATAAACAACGGCCTCGAAGCTTGGCCAACCCCGGATATATTGCCCTGGACTGCCTGGCTGCAGCGAGCTTGGGAAGAGGTAGTGTTTTCGGGTGTCGCGACTGCACCTGAACTCTTGCTTACATCCCAACAGGAACAACGTATATGGGAAGACATCGTTACTGAGAGTGCGGCGGGTCAGCACTTGCAGCAGGTGTCCGGAACAGTGCGTCATGCGCAGGAAGCGTGGCAGTTGATTCAATCGTGGCGGTTATCATTAACTGACGCAACATTTCGCTATAACAGCGACAGTACGGCATTTTTTGAATGGGCATCGCGATTCGAAGCAAAGTGTATGGAGAAGGGTTGGCTGTCACTTGCTCGCCTTTCCGACGAACTTCAGCGTAGCATTCTGGCAGGAGATTTGCCTACACCTGCGGAACTGATGTTGATTGGTTTCGATGAGCTGACACCACAGCAGCAGTGTTTGTTCCAAACGCTGGTCGAGTCGGATTGTGATGTGCGATGGATGCATCTCGCGGGTAAGGAAAGTAAGAAAACCAGAATTGGATGCGTCGATGTGCGTCAGGAAGCCACAACCATGGCCCGATGGGTTCGGCAGCGGATCGATGAGAATCCCGAGACATTGATCGGTGTCGTAGTTCCTGAGCTCGCATCGCAACGAGATATCGTGATTCATGCGCTTGATGAGATACTGGTCCCGCACGCATTGCAGCCGGGGCACCAGTATCTCGAGCGCCCATTTAATATCTCGCTCGGCCCGCCGTTGAGTACGTACCCCATTATCAGTACTGCGTGTAAGTTGCTTGGCTTATTGGCGCCAACGATTAGTCTGGAAGATGCGGGTAGATTGCTTCGTTCACCCTTCATTGCAGGGTGGGAACGGGAAGCCAGTACTCGAGCATTGCTCGATGGTCGGTTGAGGGAAACAGGTGAACTTAACGTGGCATTGGAGACGTTGCGTTATCACGCGTCACAAATCAACAAGCCATATTCATGCCCGCTACTTGCAGAAAACATTGATGCCTGGATTAAAGCTGCGCGGGAGTGCTCGCGTACGGACAGCCCAGGGCAGTGGTCGGAACGCTTTGCGAGATTATTAAAGGCAATTGGGTGGGCGAGTGGGCGCGCTTTATCAAGTGAAGAGTACCAGGCCGCGGAAGCATGGCGGGAACTCCTGGGCACGTTTGCATCACTGGAGCCGGTAACAGAACCGATGGCCGCGTCCACTGCGGTGGCTCAATTGCGGCGCATGGCGGGGGAACGAACGTTTCAGCCGCAAACCGGGGCAGTACCGGTGCAGGTGCTGGGAATGCTTGAGGCGAGTGGCCTTGAATTTGATAGTCTTTGGATCATGGGCCTGCATGATGGCGCGTGGCCAGCATCCCTACGACCGAATCCGTTTATTCCGCTGCCTTTGCAGCGGGACATCGGGCTGCCACATTCAAGTGAGGAGCGAGAGCTACAAGTGTCGCGCACGATGACCCGTCGGATGTTGGCGAGTGCGAACGAGGTAGTTGTGAGTTTTCCGCAGCGCAGTGGCGATGAGGAGCTTCGACCCAGCCCACTCATTACTGATCTCTCCATCGCGGATCCAGAGATTTTACGGTTGTGGCCAGCTCCAACATGGCGAAATATTGTTCACAACAGTGCCAGGTTAACACCATTGGAGGAAGATCCCGCACCGCCCCTGATGAATGAAGAAGTCAAAGGTGGTAGCGCCGTTTTCAAACTTCAGGCCGCGTGTCCTTTTCGCGCCTTCGCGGAACTGCGATTGGGAGCACGCGCACTCAGGCAAGCAGACATCGGCTTGGATGCAATGGCCCGAGGTTTATTGATGCACCGTGTCCTCGAGAAAGTGTGGCACGCATTGGATTCACACGCACAGCTCATTGCCATGAATGACTCACAACTGCAAGCCCTGGTAAACAATATGGTGAGCGAGGCGATTGATGAGATTGCTAGTCGGTATCCACAAACATTTACCAGGCGCTTCCGGGAAATGGAAACCGAACGCCTGTGTCGACACGTGCTGGAATGGTTGGAGTTGGAAAAGCAGCGTGTGCCGTTTCGTGTCGTGGAGACAGAGACAAAACATGAAGCGACTGCCGGCGGGGTGCGTGTTCAGTTAAAAATTGATCGTATCGATGAACTGACCGATGGCCGCCGGGTCGTGATTGATTACAAAACCGGCGAAGTAAAACCTGCTCAGTGGTTTGGAGATCGCCCCGACGAGCCACAACTACCGCTCTACAGCATGGCGGTGAGTGGTGATATTGCCGGCGTGCTATTCGCGCAGGTGAAAGCGGGTGGTATGGCATTTAATGGGGTAACTGCAGATGAAGGACTAGCACCTGGCGTGAAGTCATTTGAAACCTTGAGTCAGACGCGCGAAGCAAACTCTTGGTCGAATGTGTTACGCGATTGGCGAGCAACAATGGAAAAGTTGGGTGCGGGTTTTCGTAATGGAGAAGCATCGGTAGATCCGAAGAAATACCCTGTCACCTGCACCTACTGTGAGCTCAAACCATTATGTCGTATCAACGAGTTAAACGTGTTGAATGGTGAGTCTTCCGAAGCGGAGGGCCAGGCATGAGCGAACAAGGAAGAATTGCCGACCAAGAAGCACGTTCACGAGCGCTCGATCCATCAACGTCGTTTATTGTTCAGGCGCCAGCGGGTTCAGGGAAAACGGGACTCCTGACCCAGCGGTTTCTCGTACTCCTGGCGGGTGTCGACGCGCCGGAAGAGATTGTAGCGATTACGTTTACGCGGAAAGCGGCAGGTGAAATGCGCCAACGGATATTGGAGGCATTGAAACGCGCCAAGAGTGATCAGCCGCCAGAGAAGGAGCATGAAAAACATACCTGGAAGCTCGCCCAGCGAGCACTGATACGCGATAAAGAACAGGGATGGCAATTGCTTGATAATCCGACGCGCCTGCGCATCCAGACAATCGACTCGCTTTGTACATCATTGGCGCGGCAGATGCCGATCCTCTCCCAGTTTGGTTCGGTGCCAGCCATTGCCGAAGATGCCGAGCCACTCTATCTCGCGGCGGCCAGGAATACTATTGCTGAGTTGGAATCTGGCGCTGATTGGTCGGATGCCATCGCACATTTGATTCAACATTTAGATAACCGGCTGGATAAATTACAGGGTTTGATTGCCACCATGCTCGCCCGGCGTGATCAATGGTTGCGTCACCTCGCTGGCCGAGACCGCCCATGGCTCGAACGGAGAAACCTGGAAGCGGCCATGGCCCGTCTGGTCACTGAGGCGTTGAGTGAACTGGCAAAACATATTCCCGGTGCATGCGGACCGGAACTGATCGAGCTGGCCCAGTTTGCTGCGGATAATCTGGAGGGTACGGATTCCCCGATTCTCGTTTGTTCCGACCTCCAAGGCTTACCAGGATCGCAAGTGATGGACCGCGGCCAGTGGGAAGGACTTGCGATAATGTTGTTGACGGAGAAGGGTACTTGGCGTAAGAACTTGACCAAGAATCAGGGATTCCCGGCACCAAGTAGTACCAAAGACAAGGAAGAAAAGGCCCGATTAACTGAGATGAAGCAACGCATGGCGGCTCTGCTGGAGTCATTGCAGGGCGAGGATGCATTTCGTGAACAATTGGCTTTGTTGCGCGAGTTACCGCCGCATCAATACACCAATGATGAATGGGAAACCTTACAGGCCTTGGTTGAATTGTTGCGCATAGCGGCAGCTCACCTGGAACTCGTGTTCAGTGAACAAGGTCAGGTGGATTTTCCCGCCTTGGCCCAGGCAGCCATTAGGGCATTGGGTGAATCCGAAGCGCCGACGGATCTTGCACTGGCACTGGATTACCGTATTCGCCATTTATTGATGGACGAGTTCCAGGATACTTCGTTCAATCAGTACGAATTGCTCACACGATTGACGGCCGGTTGGCAGCCGGGGGATGGCCACAGCCTCTTTGTGGTGGGCGATCCCATGCAGTCAATATATCGTTTTCGAGAAGCGGAAGTGGGATTGTTTCTCGCGGCAAGAGAACACGGAATCGGTCAGGTGCCGCTCGAGTTCCTCCGTCTCGCGGTTAATTTCCGCTCGCAACAAGGGATCGTCGATTGGATCAATCAAAACTTTCCGCACATACTGCCTTCAGATGATAACGTCGTCAGTGGAGCCGTTTCCTATGCACCGTCAACAGCCTTTCACCCGCAGTTGCAAGCGGATGCCGTTACTGTCCATCAATCACTCGTCCATTCATCGCAAAAGCGCGATGACAACGCTGAGGCACGTGAGATTGTGACGATAGTGCAGCAGGCAAAGATAGAGCACCCGGACGGCACGATTGCAATTCTTGTTCGTGGTCGCAATCATCTGGTGCAGATCGTAGAGCAGTTACAGATGGCTAAGCTTCGCTTTCAGGCCGTTGAGATCGAGCGACTAGCACATCGGTCTGTTGTGCAGGATCTGCTCGCGCTGACTCGGGCATTGAGCCATATCGGTGATCGCATCGCGTGGCTGGCGGTGCTTCGTGCACCGTTTTGTGGGTTGACGCTAGAAGATCTGCATACCCTAGCAGGAGATGATTACAATCGAACCATTATCGATCTGCTTCATCAAGAGCAGCGCATGGAACAACTGAGCGAAGATGGCCACGCCCGTATAGTCCGAGTATTGCCTGTGCTGAATACGGCGCTCTCAGAGCAGGCGCGTTGTTCCCTGCGGAGCAGCATCGAAGGTTCGTGGATCGCACTTGGCGGTCCGGCCTGTGTAACTAACGAGACTGATCTGGAAGATGCAGAGGTCTACTTACAGTTGCTTGAAAAGCTCGGCAATGCAGGTGATGTACCGGATATCCATGATCTTAACAAGCAGATTGAGAAGCTCTTCTCATTGCCAGACGTGGAAGCGGACGGTTTACTTCAACTCATGACTATCCATAAGTCCAAAGGACTGGAGTTCGATACTGTGATTATGCCTGGACTGGGGCGCAGCCCAAAACATGATGACGAGAAGTTGTTGCATTGGTTAGAACGTGGTCGTGAGTCAGGCAATAGTGATCTTCTTCTTGCCCCGATTAGCGCACACGGCGAGGATCAGAACCTGATGACTGCATACCTGCAGCAATTAGATAAAAAGAAGGGGCGTTTTGAGGATAGTCGTTTGTTGTATGTTGCCGCGACGCGAGCAAAGCAACGCTTGTACCTTTTCGGGCACGCTGGCACTCAGGAACAGGACGGTGGGCTTGAACTAAAAGATCCACCCAAAGACTCCCTATTGGCGCGCCTGTGGTGTGTGGTGGAAAATGACTTTAAGTCACTTCTTGCTGAACAGGATATCGGAACATCGTTACTAGAAGATGTGCTTGAACCTGTAGTAAATGCCCCCGTTCGACCTCGATTGGCAACGGACTGGTCACTGCTAGCCCCGCCGGATTCCATTCAGATTTCTGATACGACAGTGGAGGGTGTGGAGGGCGAGTTGATAGAGTTTGGTTGGGCAGGAGAGACTGCGCGACACGTTGGTACTGTAGTGCATCGACTGCTTCAACACATAGGGACGGTTGGTGTTGACCATGTTAAATCAGGCGACTTGCGCCGTTTCGTGCAGATTGGTCGTAAAATGCTGGCACGCTTGGGAGTGCCGGAGGGACGCATCAAGGTTGCGCTTGAAGAGATAGATGCGGCTCTGCAGGTTGCATTAGAAGACGAGCGAAGCCGGTGGATTTTGAGTGGCCTGCACGAAAAGGCAGACTGTGAGCTGGCTTTGAGTGGCAAACGAGGCAGCAGTATAGACCACATGGTTATCGATCGGACATTCGTGGATGAGCATGGCACACGCTGGATCATCGATTACAAGACAGGCGCCCATACCGGTGGCGGTGTTGATGAATTTCTTGATCGTGAGCAGGAGCGCTATCGTCAACAGTTGGAACGTTACGCAGTTATCATGAGCAAAATGGAAGAAAGACCCATTCGTTTGGGCTTGTATTTCCCGCTGCTAGGAGGATGGCGAGAGTGGTCATTTTAGGGTGCTGTGCATTTTTGTCCGTAAATATACGCTTAGAATATAAGATTTGGATTAAGAGTAACTAATATAATTTATTATCAATAGGTTATTTTTCTTAAACAGATAGGGAAATATGATATTTTGATCAGGATATAGGTTTATTCACTCGTTTTATTGAGCTAAATTGCGCAAGATAGGTTAAAAACACGATACTGTATATTTACGGACAAAAATGCACAGAACCTCTGATTTTCTGCGTAACATTTAGCACTTTCCTAACTTTTTACCCTATAATTTCGGGCCTGCTGTGACAACAATTTCAAGCAGTAACTTATTGGAGATATACGTTAATGAAAAGCAAAGCAATTTTCTATCATGCAGGATGTCCTGTGTGCGTTCAGGCAGAACAAAATGTTGCCAACGCACTTGATCCAGAGAAATATGAAGTTGAATCTGTTCATCTTGGTACTGATAAATCACGTTTGACTGAAGCTGAATCCGCTGGGGTTAAATCTGTTCCTGCCTTGGTTTTGGATGGCACACCATTTCACATCAACTTTGGTGCGGGTATCGAAGCTTTGAAATAAACTTTTTGCTACAGGTAGTGTGTCAAATATCGTTTGTGCACACTACAAACCAAACGGTCGAATATTCACATATGATTATTAATCAAACGGTTGAAATAAATTCATCTATTGCCGATAATTTGCATTATGTAAAATAGGATATATTCTCAATCATCAAAGGAAAAAATTTCATAAGATTATATCCAGTAGAACTTCCCTCAACATTCCTTCCTATTTATTCACATTTCGCTGAATATCCTTATATCCGTTAAGTGATATAAACCTTTTAAATCAATATGGAACACTATGCTGTTCAACTGATTTAGTTTCCAAAAGTTTGTAATGATGTTGCCTTTAGGCAGAAAAAATGGAAGATCTAATAAAAAGTATAGACTGCCAAGAAATCGAGAGAATTACCGGAGAGAATCAAAAAACAATTAAGCAATGGAAAAAAGGAACTAAGAAAATATCTGAATCAGCTTCACGCCTCTTGAGGTTATATATCCTTGGTGAAGCAAGTGCTTTATTAGGTACAGATTGGAATGGGCACTATTTCAAAAATAATCTGTTATATATACCTGAATGGCGGCGCGGTCTAACCCCCCATGAAATTAGGGCTTTATTTTGGCAAGTTCAACAAGTTTCAAGCTTGAAACGTGAAATTGGAATATTAAAAAGAAATATTGAAAAGCATGCAGAAGAAATCAACGCACTTGAAGTAAAAGCTAATTTCTATAGGCGTCAATTAGTGCTGGAGAGCAGGTTTGGCATGATTCTACAAAGAAATTTTTCGTAAATAGTATTTTGTTTCAAAGTTGAGCGCTATTTATCAAATTGAGTGATTAAATCAATCTTATTAATTACATCTTTTAATGAAGGTACTGCATTACTCTGCCGCAATTGATAAATAATATTTACTATCCTTTGAGGTCTTGCTTTTTTTTCAAGCTCTAGGTTTGGATCTTCAATCTTTTCCTGATATTGATTAAATTCTACATTTCTATCATTTTTAGCAGCAATAAGATAGCTCTCAACTACCATTCCTAAATCCTCATTAAGAAAAATATTGCCGCCAGGCAAAAAACGTAAATAATCTAATACATCCGTAGCTGTTCCATCATCTGAAACATATTTTTTGTAGATTCCTGAAACTACTGTTTTAAGAATAACAAGAGTTACTAATAAAATAGGATAAAAGAAAAAATTATCAGGAGTGGTCATCATGCCAACACGTATTCGCGTAAAGCATTGCTCCCGAGCTCTTAAACTTAAATCAAGTAGGTTAGATAATGAATTAAATAATTTTATTAAGTTATCCTTTTCATTGCCGCCTAGTATGTTTCTATTTTGAAAAAAATTATCGAAATTAAAACCCTTATATAAATATTCTGTAAATCGCTCTGTATTCGCTTTTGGCAATAAGAATTCTAAGTCAATAAATCTTCTCAAATATTCTTCTGCATTAATCCCTGTACCATAAACAGCGGCAAGGCTAGTATTCAATTGCTGCTTATCAACTGAGAGTATAAAAATCACATTGGATACGTTAAAAAGATGTTTAATTCGCTCAAGTAATTCTATTGCAAAGGTAGGTCTACAGCGATCTATCTCATCGACAAATATAATAATCTTATTTTTTCGAGTCTTACCGTCTTTGTTATCTGTGCTTAATTTTTCAATTGCATTAGACAATGATTCATGAAATTTTTTATTCAAATTTTTTGTAGCCACATAATCATCAACAGCATCCTTAACAACATCGGAAGTTAAGTCTGCTAAGGATCTCTCTGAAAAATCATCAGAATCAAGAAGCCCCGCCATCAGAATTTTTCCTGCTACAGGAAGCGCGCGCTTTGTTAAGCTCGTTGCAATTTTTTTTGCTTTATCGAAAGAATGTGAAAATTCAGTATTTACAGGGTCAATTTTTTTAACAAAATTTTCTATTTCACCAAGAAAAGCAATCAGTGGATCAGCAGTAAAATCAGATTCCCATGAATTAAAGTAAATACAAATATAGTTATCTAATTCAAGATGCGCTTTCCACATATTAATGAAAGTAGTTTTTCCTGTTCCCCATGGCGAATCGATAGCAAGAACAAACGGTCCCTTAAGTTCTTCCACCAGAGAGGTAAGAAATTCAATAGAAGATTTTCTATTTAAAGCGTCATATCTGAATGGCTCATTAGAAGGTATCTCCAATGGCAGAAGCTTGAAGTCCATAACTTTGGTTATAAAAAAGGAAAATCAAACGTGCAATGCTCTAATAAACTCATCTAATGACACTCCCGCTTGCTTGAGTACGCCACTCAGAGTTCCCAATTTTAGTTCACGATGGTTTGGCACGACACAGCCAGAAGAATTCCTTCGAAGGACGATGTGGCTGCCTCGTTGACGCACTATTGTAAAACCCAATCGTTCTAGCGCTTTTATTGCTTCTATTCCAGAAATAACGGGCAATTTAGGCATGCTCAGCTACTTGAAAGGTTGTCAGCAGTGAACGAGTAGATATGGTCATCGGAAATTCTTCAAGGTATAGTTCAGTTGCCTCAACTAGATTGGCCAAAGCTTCTTCAACGGTTTCGCCTTGCGTGGTTGTGCCTGTTTCAGGATTGTAGGCAACATAACCGCCTTCTGGCGCTGGCGTTAATACGGCGGAAAGTTCCATAATTTTATCCTCTTAAGATTGTTGTCAGAATTATACCTCACAGAATCAAAATCAAATTCTGTTTAGCAATAAGGGGAAATCACGATAAAGTAAAACCGTGCTAGGGATCGGGCAGCATGCCCCCTTTCGGGAGCATACCCTTCGCGCCGGTCGGCGGCGCGACCCTATGGTGCTTTGTCAGGTTAAATATTTTTATTAGGCTAATAATATAGATATGGATAAAAAGAAGGATAATGATCCAAACGAATTTCTTGACCCTGAAGATTGGGAGAAATTTAGCAATTATTTGCTAAATAATAATCGTTTTATACTTTCAGATTATTGGGAAAAATTCGTGGATACAATAGTTAACACCGCTCATAAAAGAACAAAGACACTTAAAAAAAATAAAATATTGTACCGCGCTAGGATTGGCTCAAGTTTCATAGAGCTTGAAGACGGCGATACAGAATTTTCTCCAATCCATCCGGAAAATATGGGCTCTCCTCCCGTAGAATATGCTAAGGCTGGCCGTTTAAACCCAGAGAGGATCCCCTATTTATACCTTGCAACAACAATTGAAACTGCAGTTGCAGAAGTAAGACCGTGGATTAAGTCAAATATAACGATAGGTTATTTTAAAATCGATTCAGATTTAAAGATTCTTGATACCTCACATGATGAATATAAAAGCACGGGTTACTTGAATGAATGGATTTGGGGTGAAGGAGGAGAAGACTTCATTATACAAAAACGATCCATTCCCAGTTTCACAGCTGCTGAAAAAGAGGAATACATCTGGGGTGACATTAATAATTACTTTTCAAAGCCAATATCACCAAATGATTCACCGCTTAAGTATTTATCTACACAATTCCTCTCGGAAAAATTGAAAAATGAAGGATATGACGGAATTGGTTATAAAAGTTCTCTTAATGATGATGGATATAATGTAGTACTCTTTAATTCTCAGCAAGTTAAATGCATTAAGTGCGGGATATATGAAATTAAAAAACTTAATTATGAGTTTGAAGAAATATATAATCCAATTTTCGTATCAGATGATAAAAATATGATTCAGAGAGTTATAAGTATTGGGCCCTTAAAGGACAATAACAAAGAAAAATAAGAGGCAGATTTCGAAAAGCATATACCACGATTAATAAAGTCGCACGGCTTAATGTCTCCTCTATAAAAAACTTTTTACCTTAACTTTTTTAAAGTTGCTTCGTAGTTAACCAACCAAACTTAACCGCCGCCGAACAGGTTTCCGGCACAATAGAAAGCCTCTGCGCCTTGTGCCCATAACAAACGCAGTTGGTTTTGTTTTCCACACAGGCGGCGACTTGCGACCAATCGACCGCATCAGAAAGCATTGAGAGCGATTGTTTTGTATTCGGTAATGCTATGGATACCGGTATTGCGTTTGTTGGTGGCGTATCACCCCCCTGCTTCGCTATTGTGTTTTTTTCGGTTTCTGTTGATGCGATTGGAGACTCAAGGCGCTCAGTTACGCGGCCATAAGTGAACATGGCCATAGCTGGCACTGCAAAGAGCAGAAAAATCGCCGCATAGACCATTTTAGGTATCGCCCGCTTCGGTTTTTCCACATGCAGACTTGCCGAGTAATACAGCGGGAATGCTTCTTTGATGAGCCGGTACGGCTTTTTGACTGCATTCTGCTTGTTGGTCTTTAGTTTCGGATTGGCGCAATACTCCGGCCATTCATAGCTTTTTGAGCCTGACCATTCTTGGCTTAAATGGATATGCCGGTCAGCATTTTCCAATACAAACGGGTGCACGAACTTCGGCGATTGGGTAATGACCAGGAAGTCTAAGCCGTGCTTTCTGTGCTGGCTCAGGTATTTGATATATTCCGGCGGGTCTTTCAGATCAACGGCCGGCCAAGGATAAGCGGCTTCATCCACAACAATAAGACTGCCTTCTAAGATGTTGTTTAGCTTTTGCTTTCCTTCCGGTTCTTCGGGATCTATTGGTGTACGCTCTGCCCAGGTATTGAGCTTATTCATTGATAGCTTGATGTGCGTCAGCTTTAAATCCGGAATGCCGCAAACATAAACAACACGCCCCGCTTCCACCGCTGGTTTAATATAGCTCCATACCGCGTGATTGGTTTTGCCACAGCCTGGCGTAGCCGTTAATACAATAATCGTCATTTTGGAATCACTCCGAGTTTAGACATCAACATGAAAGTAGCCCTAAAAGTAATGGCACCGGCGATCATGCCGAGCGCCTGGCCAATGCCTGAGAGTCCGGCGATTTGCAGCGCGAACGCTGGAATGTTGTTGTAATGGCCTTGTGCCATCGTTAGAAGCTGCTGCAGGACGACACCGACCGCGCCATAGCGGTTCTGTCGCATTAAGCGAGATCATCGATACCTTCGTGTAGACTGTTGACATCGAAAAAATGGTGAGGCTACATGCTGGTTGTAAAAGGAATGCGATTTCCGATTGAGGTGATTCTGGTCTGTATCCGCTGGTACGCGGCGTATCCGTTAAGTTGCCGGCACCTGGAAGAAATGATGGAGGAGCGTGGTGTTACGGTTGACCATTCTACAGTGAGCCGTTGGGCAATCCGGTTTCTACCATTACTGGAAAAGACTTTCAGAAAGTATAAGCGCCCGGTTGGTGGAAGCTGGCGGATGGACGAGACTTACATTCAAGTGAAAGGCGTTTGGAAATACCTCTATCGCGCTGTGGACAGGGATGGCAAAACGATCGACTTTCTATTAACGGCCAAGCGCGATAAGGCCGCTGCTAAACGCTTCTTTGACAAAGCCATGCAAGCCAATAGCGTTCCTGAAAAGGTCACGATGGATAAAAGTGGCGCCAATAAAGCAGCAATTGATGAGATCAATGCCAACAGAGAGAAGCCCATGGTGGTTCGTCAGGTCAAATATCTTAATAATATTGTGGAACAAGATCATCGAGCAGTGAAGCGAATAACAAAGTCAATGCTCGGATTCAAATCTTTTCAATCAGCTAAAAACATCTTGGCTGGTATCGAACTAATGCACATGATTCGCAAAGGTCAGATAATGATGGAGGGAGCTGACAAGATGTCTTATGCTGAGCAATTTTATGCGCTGGCAGAATAAATCCGTCTAGTTTAAAGGGATGGCATGCCAGCTCATCCGAAATATGCATTTTTGCGCTTAATGCGACAGAACCCTTTCCACTGTTGTTTGCACCTACAAAAATTGAAATATCTGAATTGAGATCAATCTGTACATCTCTAAGTCTGCGAAAATTTTTTATTCGCAGCGCATGAATGTGCATGCCAACTCCTTACTGTTAT
>JAGOKN010000069.1 GCA_017994575.1 Nitrosomonas sp. | reverse complement strand
GAGCCAGACCCCCGGCACTCGCAATAAATAGCTGTGGCTGCTTCCTTCCGGACCTGACCAGATTCACTACCTTGCAATGCGGGGAGGCCCGCCATAAAAAGTTTATCAACCAGATAACGATTCAATCATGGTTAAATGCGATATTCTTTATTCGTCCGAACGTTCTTCGATTCAATAATCGCTGACTAAGTCATTCATCACAGCGATCATTTAACCAAAACTTCAGGCTAAGAAACTAAAAAATAATTCAGCAAAAAGAGTCGGCAGTATACCAGCAGATCACCGATTACTCCAATTCGACCATCAAATAATTTATCTTTGATGTTAAACCGATTCGCTCCAGAAAAATAAAAGAATGAATCTTTTTTCGCCAGTGAAATGACAAATAAGCCAAGAATCAGTACTTTCTTGATCGAATCAATCGTTCCGAATCCGCTATATTCGTTACACTATATTCCCTCGCTCATACCCTAAACTATGTTTCATCATCGCGACTTATTGAACGATTTAAACAAGCCACTGCCGCTAAAAGATAAAATAATTAGTGCGCACCGATCGATTCAACAAAAATTTCCATTTATCGCCCGCATCGCCATTGCACTCTATGATCCTAAAACCAGGATACTGAAAACCTACCTCCACAGTAGCGGAGAAGACGAACCGCTCGCGCACTACCAATCCTCCCTAGAGAATGCCCCCTCTTTAAAGGAAATTCTGGACAAGGGCTTTCCACGCGTGGTCAATAATCTGGTCACTTTTGAATCCGGCGCTCATGAACACACGCAGCGAATTGGACGCCAGGGTTATGCAGCGAGTTACACCATGCCCATGTTTCACTCAGGCGAGTTTATTGGTTTCTTATTCTTCAATGCTTACCAAACCGACGTATTTACCGAGAAGGTACTGAGCATTCTGGATATCTATGGCCATTTAATATCGTTAATGATGATTAATGAGCTATCCACCTTCAAAGTAATGAGCGCCGCACTGAAAACAACCAACCATATCACTCATTTACGCGATCCTGAAACGGGCAGTCATCTGGATCGGATGTCACGCTACAGTCGCCTCATTGCGGAAACACTTGCTAGCAAATATAACTTGGATGATGCTTATATAGAGCATATCTTTATGTTCTCCCCGCTTCATGATATTGGAAAAATCTCAATTCCCGATAGCATTCTATTAAAACCAGGTCCGCTGAACGCTATGGAAAAATCCATAATGAATACCCATACCTATATTGGCAGACAAATGATCGACGACATGATCTCAAACTTTGGACTCGACAGCATTTATCACCTGGATATCCTAAAAAATATCGCCGAATTTCATCATGAAGCCATCAATGGCAGTGGTTATCCCAGTGGAAAAACGAGCGATGAAATTCCATTGGAAGCGCGCATCGTTGCCGTTGCTGATGTATTTGATGCGCTCACTTCCCGCCGCCCGTACAAAGATGCTTGGAGCAATGCAAAAGCCTTTGACACACTGAAGATCCTGGCTGGGGAAACCTTGGATCTTGATTGTGTTAATGCATTGATTGAGAATCGTCAGAAAATTGAGTTGATTCAACAACAATTCAAGGAAAATACTTTTGGTTAGCTATATGTTTCCTGCCAATGATCTCATCCAATTTCTGGCAATCATTCTAGCAACAATTCCTATAGAATAAGACATGACTTTACATCTGGCTACCTTAAAGCCATGCCTACCGATCCATCCACCAAGAACCTGATCAAGCCCAGTGACGCCGCAGCATGGATTTCATGCATTCGCCGCGTCTGGTTGGATAAACATCTGGCAACAGAAGCTACTATCGATGCGTTTAGCCAGTTACTAATCGATGCCGGGCTTGAACACGAAGCCACCATATTAGCGAAACTGAAAAATCAGCATCCTGTCATTCAGGCCAACTCGTTTGAACATACACGTTCCTTGATGCAACAAGGCGTTCCTGTGATTTATCAAGCCCGCTTGATGGATGAACGCGAAGGTTTGGTGGGTTTTCCTGATTTTCTTATTCGTCATGAAAGTGGTCAGTATCAGCCTGCAGATGCGAAACTTTCACTCAGCGAGCACAAAAAAGCCATTCAAATACAATTAGGGATCTACCGTCGCCTATTGACCAATGATTTGCCCGCAATCATTTTTCTTGGCGATGGCCGCGCCGCAATGCTCGGCAATGAAGTAGATCCACTAGTCGATGGCTTTATTACCGGCATGCGATCAATACTGAGCATGCCACAACCACCGATAGTTCGATATAGCCACAGTAAATGCCGCATATGCCCATACAACGATCATTGCGCCGCTGAATTTGAAACCAAAGAAGATGTCTCCTTACTCTATGGGATCCACGGTCAGACTGCCGATCACCTAGCTGAAATCGGTATCGCAACGATCACCCAGCTTGCCATGAGCAAAGTGGAATCGATCCCTGACGTCCCTTATCTCAAAGGCCATAAAAGAAAACACCGCGCCATCCTTCAGGCAAAATCATTCCTCACAGGCAAGATATTTCAACTGGATAGAACCGTTTTACCGAAAGGTACCTGGATACACTTTGATATTGAAGATAATGCATTGACTCCAACGCGTGAACGGCATGTCTATCTATGGGGATTTCTGGTACCAGCCTATGACAGAGAAAATTTTGAATATATCTGGACTGATGATGAAACCAATGATTATGAGGGCTGGAAAAGTTTTTTACAGAAGATTGAGCAATATCGATCACAGTTCTCTGTTTTAGTGCTGGCTCATTATTCAAATCATGAAAGAGCAACCATTAAGCAATATGCAGCACGCTATGCTATGGAAAATCACCCCACAGTCATGTGGTTGCTCGGCGACAACAGCCCTTTATATGACATGCAAAAACCAATTCTGGACTGCCTAGTATTACCGCTTCAGGGATATGGTCTGAAAGATATCTGTAAGCACCCAGATTTAGTGAACTTTCAATGGGAAAACAAAGATTCCGGCTCGCAATGGTCGGTAGTTCAATTTAGTCGTTTTCAATCGGAAATCAACTTCATCGAGAAACAAAAAATAAAAACTGAGATATTGAATTATAACCGTGATGATGTCATCGCTACACGGCAACTGGAGGTGTGGTTTAGACGTTTATTTTCTTAATGCCTCGCTATTCCTGGAAGAGACCCTGGAATTTCACCAGGGCCGCTTGCATAAGAAGCATTTCCAAAGTTTCATCGACTCGTTAAAAGCCTGTTTACTAAGTATCAATAGAAACCTATTCTTAATCAATTGCTTCCTAAGCGCACTACTGCTTCAGCATCAACCTTCTCTGAAATATTAGAGAATTAACTGCATGAGCACTTTATTGACTTGATTGACCAGCGCCTTCCTTCTGATTTTTCTCAAGCTCGCCATCAGTTAACATGCCTTCTCGTTCTTTATAGAGACTTGGTGGATATTGACCTGGTTTACCTTCGCCTTTACATGCGGTCAACATAAGGGTAATAAGTACAACAGCAAAAAGTGAATATTTCATGACATTCTCCTTTGTATTAATATCAAATGTTGTTTATGAATAGTCTCAACGTCACGTTGAAACTCAATCAGCTAAAAACTACAAGCCGTATACCTAGCCCCAATCTCAATCGGGAATTATTTTCAGTTCCACAGAGAAAGAATATGTTTCTAGAAATCTAGAAAATTAGACTTCGTACACATTTAATTTTCTAAAATATCAGGCTATGTATGTCAACAGTAATAAAGAACAAGCATTAGCGCTCGTTCTGAATTAAGCATAACACTAAAGATGTTAATAAAGTGTGAAATTTAAATACACGCGATGACACCTTGAAACAAAAAAGAACAGGATTGAATGCTGCAAAACAATACCGATATCTTCGGATTTACATTGATTAGGATCCAAGAAAGCCATTTCTTCGATGAACCGAGATTAAGTGCTTCATAGATTGGTCATACTCACTGGCACTTCTATATATATCTGATAAATAATTAACTTAAACATCCGGCATGAATTAGAGATGCAAAATTCTCTCAACTAGTTTCATATAAAATCTTAATAAATCATATCAATTGGCCACAAACCACCATTCTTTTCCAAAGCTTGCCGCTAGAAAGATATGTATAGAATGCTGGCAACGAGCCTTAGTGCACTAAATGATAAAAATCTGGCAAATTCTCTTTCACTTTTTCGTAAGAATGAAGCTAAATGAATATTGAAACTCCATCACCAATTCCCCCTGCGAACCCATCCTCAATGACTCATGATCTATTGCCAGCAAAGGATAGAATCATCGATATGATTTGCAACAATCCCGATTTGCCAACGCTGGGTAGCTCATTGTCGAGTATCGTGCAGCTATCATCGTCGGATGATGAATCTACAGAGCAACTGGCCAATTTGATACTAGCCGATGTCTCTCTGACGCAAAAAATCATTCGCCTATCCAATTCGGTTACTTTCCGAGGATCATCCAATCAAATCGTTACCAATATTTCCCGAGCCGTTCAATTATTGGGGTTAGATACTATCAAAGCCTGCGCTTCAGCCATGGTTCTGGTTGAAGGAATGCCGGGCAAACACAAACTATACGTACGCAAAGAACTCATGCTGGCGCTCTCTGCCAGCTTAATCGGACGGCAATTGGCTAAGCGCAGCTATTTTCCACATGCGGAAGAAGTCGCTATTGCCGCCATGTTTAAAAACATGGGACGCATACTGCTGGCAGCTTATGATCACGATCTTTATAAAGAAACCATGGGTCTTGTAAAACAAGGGACACACACACAAGCGCAGGCATCGCTACAAACACTGGGTTGCAGCTTTGATTTGCTCACTGAAATTGCCATGCGCACCTGGTCAATTCCCGAACCCATTATCAATGCAATGAAATTGTTGCCAACCAAGACGTTAAAACCTCCTAAGAATCGCAAAGAATGGATGCAGCAAGTTGCCGAATTCAGTGAATCTTCTGCGCAAATCATGTATCAACAGGAAGAATCCGATGAAGACTCAATGGAAGAAGCATTACTCAAGCGTTTCGGTACTGCGCTCAATTTAGATAAGGTTGAACTGGATGTATTAATTGAGCAGGCAGCTCAAGAAACTCGCGTATTAAGCAAACAAGCCTATACACAAATGCCCGCCAGAACGACAGAGTTAGGGTCAGCCCAGGCAAGCGGCACCGGAGATAACTTGCCTGCAGAGAGCCATCCCAGTGGCAAGCCATTTAACTCACTTGAGCAGCTATCCACCAAAACAAGGGATGTGGCCACATTGATAGCCACTCAAAATTACAAAATCAATGAATTAGTATTACTTGTGCTAGAGATCCTGTATACCAGCTTAGGGTTTAATTTTGCCTCAATGAGCTTAAGAGATATTAAAACCAACCAATACCGGGCACGCCACTCGTTAGGTCACAACAACACAGAGCTTCAACAGCATTTCATTTTCTCTGAAACGGAACCATCGAATATATTTAATTTATCGCTAAAAAAAAATGTTGATTTGACCATACCGGATTCTCGCGACGCCAAGATACAAAGCTTGTTACCCAGTTGGTATCAGCAACTATTTCCCAACACTAGAAGCTTTATCATTCTGCCGCTAGTTATCGAGGACAAGCCTATCGGTTTCTTTTATCTGGATCGCCGCCAAGAGGCACCGGAAGGATTCTCCCCCGACGAGATGAAAATTATTAAAACTTTGAAACAACTGGTACTCACAGCGCTGGTCTCATAAAAAGACTCGCCACCCACTCCCTGATCCGGGCAACCAAACTCACCGACCGCACAAAATTAATCCGATCCGAGTGTGCCGCCGACATCGCCATGGACATTGACCCATAAATGGGGCAAACCAAGTTCATTCAGCCATTCAACTCCCTGCTCTTCCTTCAGCATACCAATGGTTGATGCACTCCCAGCAACCACGCAAAACTCACCTATGACGCTCACTGCAGCCATATAACTGACTGGCCAGCCGGTTTTAGGATTCAACACATGCCCATAACGAACTCCATTCAATGTAATGCATCGTTCGTAATCCCCACTGCTGGCCATCGCGCCGGCATGAAGCAATAAGGTTCGAAGTATGCCATCAGATTGGCGCGGGTGCCGGACCGCTATTCGCCAAGGACTGCCATCGAAATGAGGGCCGATGATTTTGATATCTCCTCCCAGGTTGACAATGCCGTGCCGAATGCCGGCACACCAACATAACGATGCAGCCCGGTCGACTGCATATTCCTTGACCACGCCACCAAAATCAATCTCCATGCCGGGTAGTGGAAATGCCAGAATAGGCCGTTGCCAGCTTAATTTGTGCCAACCGATTTTATCGATCAATGCATGAATGGTTTCTTGAGACGGGATATGCCCTGATTTGAAATCCCATGCACGGCGCAGAATTCCAGAAGTAATATCAAACAATCCATCACTTTGTTGATAACAAGTTTCTGCATAATCCAGCAAGCCGGCGGTTTCATCGTCAACTGCGATGTGTCCGCCGTGCGTGGCAATTCGATTAATCTCGGACAAAAAACTATCTTCGCGATAGCGTGAAAAGCGCGCCTCAAGTCGATACACATCGTCCATAACCAGTTTAGCTGCCTGCTTTCCCAGCTCAGCACTGCTTGCATACAGCTGTATGGAACAAGGCGAGCCCATCGCTGCAAAGTCATAGTGAAAATATCGAAGTTCAGACATGGCAATTCGTAAATACGCCAATGCATTTTGCATTTGACGAGAATTGTCCTTTGGATCTGAACACTGCCGAGGATTGGTATTCAGAGTAGCGATGGATCATTTCTAAAAATGAAAGCTCCAAGTAGCTGCCAATGCGCCTTTGCGATCCAATTGAAACCCATTAAAGTCACTACTGATGGGCTCTAGCCATTCAAAACCGAAGCGATTACCTGCGAAGCGGCCGCTTGGTATGACCGCACTCCCTCCCAATCCGATATCCCAGAATTGGCCACCATAGTTTGCCGGAAAATCCATCGGACCAATGCGCGCATTGAATACATTGAAATCTCCGTGAATCGCCCCCTGATGGGTATAAACACCCCGTACTGAAGCAGTTAGCCAATGACTCAAATCATAGGCTCCCCAGGTGGTCGCCTGAAAAATATCCCCCAGACGATAACCTGATTTGTTCTCGGTCTCCATACGCTTGGTGCCACTGAGCTGAGTTCCCCAAGACCAACGGCTACGTTCACCGGAATAAGTCAGACTAGGCATAAAATCCCACGTGCCGCTACCTAATTGCATGCCGAAATGGATGAGTCCACCGTCCGCTTGATGTGAACGGCGCAATTCGATATCAACCTTTCCGGTTGGCGCACTGAAGCCCAAATTCGCGTGCAGGCGATGGCCGGGAATATCAATCAACTTCACTAACGATGAAAAATAGGTATCACTGATCGCACCGGTTTCATGACCTGCTGCACCATGATGGGCATGCGCGCCTGAGGTTATAGGATCCTTGTTACCGGATAATTCACGCAGATTCATATCCATGTCCATGAAAGTAGGCATCAACATGACATTCAACCACTTAGTCGGCGCATACATCAGATCGATCATATGCATACGCATATCCATGTATTTCGGGGTAAATTGGCAATCTGCGCTACAACCCTGGTCTATGATCGTTTGATCTCTGGCTTTATGGGTGCCATGCAGCATACTTCCGCCGGTCCAGTTATACATAAACCGATATCCCGCCATAAAATCTCCGGGCTTATCGAGCATATGCCCAAACATGATGCCGGCCGGAGGGATCTTATGGTGATGATGCGCGGACGCATGTGCATGATGAGACGCAGCGGATCCGCCCGAACTACCCATAGGTAGCGAATGGGTGGTGGGTTCAATATCAAATTTTATCGCTGCATTGGCCACATAGTAATCAAAATCAGCAAAACTGTTATTTCCTCCTCCTATCTGCATCGAACTCGCACGCGTATAGTATTCAAAGCCGGTTTCCAGAGCGACGCCTTTTCCGAGAATTTTACTCAATATCACTCCGCCGCTTAATGCACCAAAGCCTGCCAAACGATGATCACTGGAAAAATTCTCCGGTAATTTTCCGGCATCGAATGCTATCATTTGTGGAATGGCATTCACTGAAAAACCATCCACAGGATTACCATTTTGATCAACCAGATCAAATTGGTTAGGACCAAAATAGCGTTGAGATGAATTAGTATCATCAAACCATACCTTCCGCCCCAAGCTGTCCTCTTGTTGTCGAGTAAAGGCTTGTTGAGAAAATAGATAAGGCCGATAAAAGCTGGCGGCATCCTGCGAGTAATAGCGAATGCGGGGAGTCAATGTCCATCCACTGCCAATCGGTTGCACCCAACTCGCATCAAAGGTATGCGTGTTTACTCCCCAATCGTCTACCGATAACTTGTAACCCATATGCAGTGCGGCATTAAGCGGGTTGATATATTGAATATATTTTGCGTTTAGCGCCACCTGATTACGGATATTCGGTCGCTGCTCAATCAATGCTTTAACATCACCTTCAACTAAATTATTGCTAATTTTAGCCGGATCATAAAAAATAACCGATGTCGCCTTGTAAGGATTTTCCAGAAACCCATTGCTATGGGTATAGCCGATACTGGCATCTATCAATGCATTCTTAGTCAACACCTGGGTTAAACCAACGTTCGTCGACCAGTCCTGGCGATTACCTTGCAGAATTTTAGAGTTACCACGTGTCACGATCTGCTGCGAATACGCAGTATTTGTGATATACGGAAACGAATCCTGATCCAGGATTGCGCCGATCTCACTGTGCGTATATCCACCGCCAAATTTAACACTGGTCAGCTTCTGGTTAAAATCCAACCGACCACCGATCGTGCCAAAACTTGATTTGTAGTCACGTTCCCGCGAGAATCCACCCGCCACATTGACAGCCGCTTCATTCCACTCATGGCTCAAGCCAAAACTAGCCTGACGACGCGTTTCCGGAGACGCAGATGCCATGACCATGACCGACCGAGTATCGACGGCTCCCGATGATTGCTGAGTCAGGGGATCTCGGCCAATGGGATTTAAATCTTTATCCAACAATACGGTACTGTTGCTAAGAATAGGCGAAGCACCAACCACTTCACCATTAATCGTGCGCAAACGATTACCGCCGGTGGCCGCCAATGGCGTAGTTGAAACTGGCGTTGCCCCCGACCAAGTATCCTGGGTATAACCAAAAGAAAATTTGCTGCGGTCGGTGAGCGAAAACATGCCACCGCCATGCAAAACATCGGCGCTGATAGGTTTTAAGGAATTTGGGGCACCATAAAGATTGCGTTCGCCTTCTTCGTAGCGGCTATATTGGAAATTAATTCGATCTTTTGCCGCCGCCTGCCCTGGCGATAATAATAATCCAGGCAATACTAATGCAGCAGATGTAAGCGCATGAAGGACTTGTCTTGATTTTACAGAAGCTGCGGTTTCCGCATAAGGTAGTTGCTGATCAGCGTCATGGCGCTGCATAGACATGCGATTCTGGTGCAAATTGAATTTACCTCGATGGAGGAGCTAACTTAATAACAGCCGCAGCCTCCGCCACCCGTTGAAGATTTATGACTTGGCGCTGCTTCCCGACTGCTGTAATTATGAGATTGTATTTCGCTCTGCAAAGGATGAGGATCCACTTCCATTTGCGGTGTTGCCAGATGACCTCTTTCCCACGGTGCCACATTTACACAACCCGTCAAAGCGATACACAGTACGAACATAAGATAAGCAACAAGATAACAATTCTTTGGCATGTCAGGAGGAATAATGGCCACAAAGAAACATTATTCCTCTGATTATTCAATCAATAGCTGAGAAATTAATGCGCGTAATTCTTCAGTTTCACCCGAACGGAATCCACGATGGATATGTCGAATATTTCCCTTCCGGTCGATCAAATAAGAGGTTGGCATGGCCATAACTTCAAAACTTTTTGCGCATTGCTTGCTCGGATCCGCAACGATAGAAAAATCAACTGGATGGCTATCGAGAAATGCCTGTGCGTCTGCCACTTTCTCATCCAGATTGACACCGATTACTTGTAGCCCTTGTTCTTTTAATTGGTTCTCAAGTTCATTAAGGAAAGGAAAGGATTTGATGCATGGAGGACACCACGATGCCCAAAAATCCATATAGACAACTTTTCCTTTTAATTCCTGCAGATTATGAGCAGGCGCACCTTCCAATGTAGTCAATGAGCATGTAGGCGATAACTCATCAAGATGCTCTGCCATTGTCGCTGTAGCGTACAAAAAGAGTACTGGGATCACCAAATAAAACCATTGTATTTTCTTTATCATCGCCCTTGCACCTTCATCGATTATCCGATCAATTTTAACATTTAATCATCGCAATAGTTAAAATCCACACAACCAGGAATTACTTAAACTGTTTCAGTCCGGCAGTTGTCGGTGTATGAATACCGGTTGCCGTTTGACAGTGATACGAAAGTTTAAATGCCCTTGCGCCCGCATTCGTTTTATTGACGAGCACCTGATACACACCATTTCCGCCATGCAGCCTAACCTCTGGACCCGGATTTGCATCGCCGGAAACCGGATCAGTAGTGCTCACTGCCATCTCGCCTTTAATGATTTGCAGATTGACAAATAAATTAGGCACGGGAGGAGACAGATCTGTAATTGTGGCGTACAAGTGATCCGTTGGTGCATCCCCTTCATTTGAACAGGACACTATCGCGTAGCCGGTAAAATTGGGCGCAACTCCGTCAGAATCCATTACGGCACTGCCTTCGTGGGTTGCACCGAGTTGCGCATAACCCATCGTAATTGCCAGCAAAGCACCTGCCAAAGCTTGATTTAATTTTGTACGTTGCATATTGCACGACTCCTTATGTTGGACTGCATGTAAAAATAAAACAACTCTAAAAATTATTGTTATTGTTCTTGATTAATGATCATTTTATTTACAAATAAACCCAATTAAATGCTTTCATTCAAACTGTTCATACTAGTCAAATCAAGAAAATAGCCTGTTTACACCATCACTCAATCAGCTAAATTATTCTTCACCATCAAAAGATACTTGCACCTCGCTACAATAAAAACCGGTATACAAAAATCAGCTTTCAACATGATGTAATCCAGCTATTTTTACTTTTATCATCTAAAAAGAACCTCGCTCTGAGGAGGGAGAAACGAGGGTTCTATAAATTGTGAAAACTGAGTCTGGTACTGTTGATTAGCGCAATACCAGGCAAATAATTACAAACTATTGCGGCCAGATCTGGTTGCCATCCAACTTAATCGGCATATCACGGTTTATTTGCGCTGCCGATGGCTTCACTTCCACTGCCACACCTGTACCACCACACGATGAAGGTAAAGCGCTAGTACGGGTGATAGTCAGTGATGCTGCACCATCTTCCGGACGATCATAGGGTGTACCCAATCCTGCGAGAGTCCATCGATTAATTGTTTCATCACTAAATCCTGAAACAGGAGTAACTTCACAAATATCAACTATGGATACATAGAATTTAACACTGGCTGCACAGGATGTTGGTTCGATAATCACTGCGCTGGTTCTAAATGGAATATAGCCAAGCAAGTCATGTGGCAAGGTATTACCACCGCCCGCCCAGAAGCCAGTAATATTGCCATTAGCATCGGCTTTTTCACCTTCATAACCAAAAAGAGATCGGCTATAAATCTTCTGATTCAGATTTACCCAATTTTGCACGAAATCTGTCAATGCCCCGGTATGCGCTTGACCGTCCGCAGTAATCGTTGAATCCACGCCATCAGGGAACACCACGCTAGTTCCAATCACCCCGCGATCTCCACAGCCATGACCAATAACAACGTTATTAGTCACTCTGGTATTTTCGGCGATTGTTGATGTCTCAATCGAAGTATGAGCAACCGCATTTTGCCCAGCAGCCGCTATTGTCGCAGCGATAATTGAGAACGTAAGAAACTTTAATTTACCATTTGTATACATTTTTACACTCTTTACCTTTTAGTCAATTGATTAATATTTCCTGCACAGAACTTGTTTTGTTCCTAAGCCGCACCATGCAAATCCATTGAACTCATATTGATCTCAACTACAAACCAATCCAAGTACACACAAAGATCACATAACAGCATGTTCTATATAAGAATCTACGCACAGACCAATCATTTCCAATCAATCTATATGTACTGATTATGTGACTGTGCAATTCAAATATCAATGTGACAAAATGTCGCACTCCATTGTCGAATTAATTAAATAAAACGATATTCAGAGTGTTTGTAATGGCTTAGTGAAAATAATGACTAAAAAATTTCGAATGTCCGTAAAGCGTGATTTCCTATAACAAATTGCTATGACTTGCCACTCTGAACTAAAGGAAAGTCATATTTCGACAAAATTACTGTTGCTGTCTGGATACAACACTGGTACCGGTATGTACGCCACCTGCAGTTTTACAATGCATGGCCACGTCATAACTATCAGTTCCCGATACAGTATGCATCACGAATAAATTATAAACACCAGCTCCTTGAGTGATCCTGATCAAAGGACTATAGGTCGTATTGCTATCGGTTGCATCAACACTGAATTGTGCACACTTATTGGTAGTACAACTGGTTCCTTTATAAACCAGAATGCTCACCTTTGAGGTACTGGCGGTCATGTCATAAACTTGCGCTTCCAGATAAGATGGCGCACCGTTGCCATCATCGGAACAAGTGACCTGATAAAAATCCACCGCGGCCGCTAATCCGGTCGTAAAGCCTCCGCCTTGGTTATGTGCCAAGACTATTCCCGCTTGACCAACTAACAATCCCGAAAAAACTGTAATCAATGCACTTTTTAGAGTTAAGAATTTCATAATAGGCTCCTAAATTAATAATTTGCTTCTGACACCGTAAAAATTAAAAGACCGATGCAGTGTGTGACAGATCTCAGCGATCGACTTTCATTGATAACAGAAAACTGACTTTTGCAGTAAACGGTGACAATATTTCTAATGTGTTGAACGAGATCTAAAGTTCATCGCTCGCTGTTTTATTCGGATCGGATAACAACTCAAGCTTCAACGCAGCCAATTCTCTAATGGCAGCATCCTCGTCACTTAACGCTTGCTCGAGTAAAGCAACACTTTTTTCATCACCGCCAAGTCCATCTATCGCCAGCAACCGAACGGAGAGTTCGGGATCATGCATTGCCTGCTCGAGGACCAGTAATGCATCCTGGCAATCTTGCTGCGCTATTGCATAAACCGCTTGTCCTCTAACCTTGGCATCACTGTCGTTGATGGCAGCTTGTAAAATTTTTTGCACTACCCCTGGATCGATTGAATTTTTCACAGCCAGCTGTGAAAGCGCACTGATTCGATCTTCAGGCTTATTGGATCCGGCTAGGTTGATCAGCTTTCCGACGTAATCTGGATCGGAATCTGATTGAGCGCCACCGTTATTGGTAAAACAACTGATTTGAAAAGACGCCAAATGATTCGAAATTGCTTTAGCACCAGAATCACTTGCCGAGTTATCTGCCAAAGCAATATTCGCCATTCCCATTCCAATCAGGAAGAAAATTGCGGGCAGTACTTTTTGATTTCGAAATTTCATGATTACACCTCTTACATTAAAAGATAGAAAATGAGCAGAAGCTCCCGTTTCGCACTCATTTTCTATTTAGAAAAACACTTGGCTTAAGGTTTCGGCCAGACTTGTGTGCCATTGTGAATAATTGGCATATCACGATTGAGCTGAGCAGCGGATGGATTTACTTCAACAGAAACTCCCACATCATTGCAAGCCGCTGGCAAAGGATTGGTTTCCAGGTTACGCGTATAGGTTATAGAAGCCGGTGAATTGTAACCATGCAACCCAGGACCATCGTAATTTGATCCGACAGCTGGTGTCCACAGATTGAGTTTGCCATCAGCAAAACCTGAGATATTGGTGATCTTGCAAATATCAGCAACTGCAATATTAAACTTCACACTCGTAGCACAGGATTCCGGCTCAATAATTGCCGCACCGGCTCTGAATGGAAGATATGCATTGTAATGATTAGGCATTTTCCCACTTTTTACCCAAAATCCAACCACATTGCCGTTAGGATCAGTTTTTTCATCTTCATATTGAAAAACGCTGTGATCCAGCACTTTCTGGTTCAGATTTCCCCAATTTGCCACAAAATCGGTGACCACATTTGTGGTTTGCACGCCATCAACTTTAACAGTGGAATCAACACCATCTGGAAATACTGTCGAGTTGGCGATAGTCGTGGCACCATCACCGCAACTATGTCCAATCACAACATTATTAGAAGCTCTTACACCTTCAATCACCACTGGTACTTCCAAACGTGTATGGGAAAACGCGCTTTGTGAAGCAGCCAGCAACACGAGTACTAATGCGGAATGAGTTGGAAACTGGATATGTTTAAATTTTGCCATGCTAATTTGCTCCTTTAATTAAATTATTTTTATTTATAGCGTCTCTTTTTGTGATCAATTATTGCGCGCACCTCAATTGCCCAAAAAGAAACCGAAAGCTATTCTTCTCCCATATTCAAGGCGAGGTCATATCGAGAATATTCAAGTAGGGAAATGAATTTCTTCAGGTGCGGATCATATTTTTCAATGACCGATAAAACAATGCGGCAAAATGTCGCACTGAAGTGGTGCCATTAACCTGTACAACCTGAAAGCGAAGTTAAGCTCTGACAAGGCGGGTTAATCAAGCTCAGGCGGCCTGATGAATTGTTGTGTGTTGCCAATAAACTTCATTCGGTGTTTGGTTA
>JAGOKN010000006.1 GCA_017994575.1 Nitrosomonas sp. | reverse complement strand
TAAGTTTCCCCTAATTCCCTCAGCTTTTGATGCCTATATTATAATTTCCCAGGAATTTCAGCGTTTGCTAATTCGCATGCATTCGAACATTTATAGGGTTTCCAAGCGTTTCGCAGGACCGACTACTGAACGCACTCGCAGACTTGATCCACATTTTTTACAAGATGGCGCTTCGCGCTCACTGACGAGATTGAGCGCAACGTCTGTATTCATGGCACCGCAAATGTTGCAGCAAAATGTCAGCCGCCTATCTTCCGCTTCATTTATGATGGGAGCTGATATCGGGGGATCCAGTTGTTCAAGCGCAAAAACGTACTGAGGCGACACTGCAATAGCGCGCAGCACTGCACTATGGATGGTTCCTTGCGACTTTATTTGGACTTCCGGAAGATGAAGATAGCCGTTGTCGAACCAGCTCTGCTTGCTCATGCCCGATGAGAAGCGAACGCGCCTTGCCCATTGCCTGCATGCTTCTTGTTTTTGTGAATCTCGAACAATCAACCGTAAAATCCAACCAAGCAAGCGTTTTACTGATATTGTCATTATGGGTTATAGAAAAAGTGACTGTTCTTTTGTAAGAAAAAGAGGTTAAAAATAATAATCTTAGTGTACCAGCCCAGGCCATAACTAATAATCCAGAATTGAATCTTAACGATGATCCGTAAATCTGAATATTTGATCTCTGTCGCAAATTGTTTGGGTCAGTAGCTATTTCAACCAGCAGATTGGCACTCATTCTCCTTGCGCATATGCAAAAGCTGTGCACGAAAATTTTCCATCTGCTCGAGCAGCATAGCGGGTGAGGCTTGGTAGTCTAGCAACAATCCGGTAGAGTAATTCGCCACTGCTTCGGCAGGAGCCCCGAGATTGAAACAGCACAGCGGAACGCCGCAAGCCATTAATTCGTGCGCAACATAGGAAAAGGTCTCCGGCCAGATCGATGGAAACAGAAAGATATTCGCACCCGATTGCTCAATGGCTGATGCCAAGGCGGTTCTTTCATAGCGCCCTGTTACATTCAGGCAATCGGCGGAAAAATTCGGCACCATGGCGCCAATGACCGTGACTCGATACGGCAAGCGACGTGAATCGATTTCCTCGCATAATTGCTTGACAATGTTCCAGCCTTTCTGCCAACCGATTGATCCAACGACACCGATATGCAGCGGCTTGTTTAGATCCACCGAAATAGAATGGTGGCGGAAGCGTGCCATAGAGTGTGGTTGTACCACGACTTTTTCGGCATATTCAGGATAGATGCGGATGAATAAATCGCGCGTACTGTTAGAGAATGCCACTATGCTATCGATCATTGCCAGCGCCTTTTTCCAGGTTGCGCGCCATTCAGCAATCGAGTCAGCGCCAACGGAGAAATCGATAGGTAAGCGACTAAAGCAATCATGGCAGGTCGCGCTATCGGGTAAGCCGCAATAGTTGCGTTCGCTATCGATGAGAAACAGGCTCGGGCACAGCATGAAGAAATCGTGCAAAGCAATGCTGATAGGAACATTACCGATATCTGATTGATCAGTCAGCCAATGCAAAAACGCCATCGGTTGTCGGAAAGAATAAAGGTTGTTGATGAGAATGCTGCCTGCCTGGATGCCTGAAATCACTCGTCCCCATGCAGCGTAATCGCTAAAATTCAGAACCGAACGTTCGGTGGATGACATCCATTCGGCGCGTAATTCACTCGTACGAAAATCATCGAGTAAATGCAGAACGGGCGTTCCACTCTCCAGAGTATTAGCGATCAATTCACGGCTATACGCATAGGCTCCTCCTTCGATTGCGTTGTCAATAATCACTAGAGCGGGGCGGTCGGCTTGCTTTGCCAGTACCATCAGATACAAAAAATCCCTGAGTGGTCGAATAGGGTCGCGTCGAATAAAATCCTCGTAGTAGTCGAACAATCCCGGATAACGCGCACGCAATATTGCTTCATTGCGATCAGCAAGCGTCTGGCGCTCCTGAGAGGGAAAAGAACCGCCATGCTTATGATATACAAACAGATTGGGGGCCAAAACATGCTGGTAGCCCAATGCCTTGGCTCGTGCGCACCAATCATTTTCTTCGCGATAACCCTTGCCAAAAATAGGATCAAATAAACCGATGCGTTTTGCAACTTCCCAGCGAATGGCCATGCAAAAGCCGACTCCTGATGAGATCTCAATGGCTGTCACATCCTTAAGGCGTGCAAGCACCGTATCCACTGCCAGTGCATTCAGTCCTTGTGGCAGCTCGTTATCGATGAAAAATTGCGGAAAACTGCAAATCGCACCCGCATTGGTAAATGGGGTGACGCTCGCCACTTGTGAATTTGCTAGCATCGGTGCAAACAAACGTTCAAGCCAGAATGGGGGCACCTGCACATCCGAATTGAGCAGCACAAAATCATTCATTACTTGCGCAAACAGGCGATTGACGGTTCCTATGAATCCCAAATTGTTTTCGTTGCATAACAGGATGGCATCAGGGAAATCCTGTAAACGCTGCTCCAGCCAAGGTTGCACGCGCTCGTCCGTGCTTGCGTCATTGCAAACCAGCAAACGAAATGGAGTGCTGTGCGCACATTCCAGGCTATCGAATAATGGCGCCAGAAATTCAAAACCATTGTAGATCGGAATCAAAACATCGATCCGCTCCGGTAAAGCCGGAAGGGAAGGCTGGTTCTCGTGCATACGCGGTGTAGCAGCAGCTGGTAATGCGCTTTGGTGCGATACCTCATCAGTTGCTTGGACGGCGAGAGATAGTTTGCGTCGCGCAGGTGCTATTTGTCCACTCATTAGCCAAGCTAATACCCGCAAACGTGCATGCCAATCCAACAAACCAAATCCAAGCCAGGCGCGCTTGGCTAAATATACCTGAGTGGAAATTTTGCGCAGTGGCCTGGTAATGAGCCACGAACGCGAATTTTCGTACATTGCGATTGTATCCTCGTGCAGACGATGCAACTCCGATTGAGCTTGATTTGCTTTGCTCAATATTCGATTCGAATCCGTCAGCATGCGTTTTAAATCTTTCACTTCAAATTGAAGATGATCGTTATGTACTTGTGCTTCTTGTAATTTTGGGAAGGTGCGTGCCCGATTGACAACTTCATAGAACAAGTCTGCATTCATGCGGATTTGCCACTTCGCACAAACGGCTTGTTCAGCTGCTCTGGCAAGCTCTGGATCGCCTATGATGGCAAATCCGCTCTCTCCGCCAATGCGATAAATTGCTGTCATGGCATCCACGAAAATGAAATCACCTTGTTGGGCAATCTGTATCCAGAAATCCCAATCCTCGCAGAGATCCAGTGCTTCATCGAAGCGGGCTCCTGTTGTGTATGCCTGGCGGCGAAATAAAACAGCATGGATAGGCAAGAAATTGGCTAGATGCAGCGAAACTGTATCGAATGGCGTGGCAAATTCACGTAGCAAATTCCCGTTAAAATCTAGCGCATGTACGCACGAATAGGCCGCGACAGCCATTGAATGAGTATCCAAGGCTTCAACGAGACGTGTCACATGTTCAGGGAGCAACAAGTCGTCATCATCGAGAAAGCCCAATAGATTCCCTTGAGCTGCTTCCAAACCGGCATTGGCGGCAGCACTCCGTCCCATAGGTTTTCCGCCCTGATTGATCAGTTGCAGCGGAAATCGATTACAGTTTGAGGTAGGGTCGGTATGATCGCCACCTTTGGCATTGACGACGATGACTTCAATGCTTGGATAAATCTGACTGCACACAGAATCGAGAGCCTCTGCAAGTGTCGATCGATTCATGCTGCGGATGATGATGCTCACCAGAGGTTGCGCAGGCGTCGTAAGCATATTCATGCTGGCTTACTAGACGGTTGAATCGGACTGAGACCAAGAAGCGGACTTTGATTTATTACAAGGGGATGTAGCTGATTAATCATCCTTTTGAATTGTCCGGAATTGATAATTGAAGATTTTTTATCGGTAAAGTCAGCAAGCATTTCAATAGTTTCCAGTATTGGAAGAGCGGCCTTTTCCTTGGTCGTTGCGAATAAAGCCGATGCAATGAAGATCAATAAGGTGTCATTATGGCGTAACACGTTCTATACCTGTACGAAGCGCAAAATTTTAATGTATATTTCCGCACAACGCTAACGATTTGATGAACATGATTCATTGCATGACACTGCATTGTGGTCAGGGAATTTGGGATGATCGTCATGCCACAATTGCAGATGGGTAATCGGTAAGAAATTGCAGAGTGATGTGATATGGATCATATGACTGACGCTGATTACTAATGTATCTTTAAGCTGAATAGGGAGTTTCTAAATACTTACATATGCTTGATCTTGATTCAGTAACGGTTATTATCGTCAATTACAATGCCGGCTCGTTGCTGACAAGATGCGTTCATGCTGCGCTTGAACAGGCACGGCAAGTTATCGTGGTCGATAACGCTTCATCAGACTCCAGTGTGTTAAACCTGGAGTCTGAATTCTCTTTAGAAAACCGACTGAGCATTATCCGCTCTGAAAGCAATATCGGTTTTGCAGCTGGTTGTAATAAAGGACTGAACGCCGCAACACAACCCTACATTCTGTTTTTGAATCCGGATTGTATGCTTCAAAGTGGGGTATTAAAACATTTGGTGCAAGTATTAGAATCGGATTCAACTATTGGTATGGTCGGGGGCTATCTGACTAATCCGGATGGCTCTGAGCAAGGTGGCGGAAGGCGTGCCATTCCTTCGCCGTGGCGTGCTTTTGTCAGGGCTTTTGGCTTATATCATCTGGAAAAATATTGGCCTAAAATATTTTTTGACTTTCATTTGCACAAGCAACCGTTACCTCAAGAATCTATCGAAGTGGAAGCAATCTCAGGAGCGCTGATGCTGGTGCGGCGAGAAGCCATTGAAGACGTGGGCGTCTGGGATGAAGGCTATTTCTTGCATTGCGAAGATTTGGATTGGTGCATGCGTTTTAAGCAAAAGAACTGGAAGATTGTTTTTGTGCCCGATGCTCCAGTTACACATTTTCAAGGTACTTGCAGTCGGGGTCGTCCATTTTTCGTCGCTTGGCATAAGCATAAAAGCATGCTGCGCTTTTATCAAAAATTTTTCCGCCAACAATATCCAAGCGTACTGATGGGATTGGTTGCAGTGGGTATATGGTTTCGTTTTGGCGTTACTGTTGTGTTCTATGCAGTGAGACAACTGATTGTAAGGCACTGAAAAAGTATGAATGTACGATATATTGGATTGCTGGGGGCAACCAGCCTGCTTGGGGAATGTTTGCTCAAGCAGCTTGTGCGGGATAATTGGCATATTACTGCCTTTTCTCGTCATCCGGTGCCACAAACCCACCCAAATATCAGGTGGCAGCAACTCGGAATATCTGAGCAAGCAAGTGAGAATATGGGAATGCATAACATTTCTACTTGGCTATGCGTTGCACCAATCTGGGTATTATCGGAGTACTTCGGTCTCTTATCGGCCTGTGGCGCTCAACGGATTGTTGTATTATCTTCCACCAGTCGATTCACTAAAGAAACATCCTCGAATTTCAGCGAAAGGGAGATTGCACTGCAATTAATAAAAGGCGAGGAGCTTGTGCAAGCATGGGCAGAGGCTCATGGAATAGATTGGATCATTCTTCGTCCGACACTGATTTATGGCTATGGACGCGATAAGAATGTTGCTGAAATAGCAAAATTTATTCGTCGATTTGGTTTCTTTCCTGTCCTCGGACCGGCCTATGGATTAAGACAACCGGTGCATGTTGAAGATGTCGCTTCAGCCTGTTGTTCTGCCATCAGTGCTTTGAATTTGGCCAATCGTTCCTATAATTTAACGGGAGGGGAAACCTTGCATTACCGTGAAATGGTAAAACGGGTGTTTGCGGCACTGAAACGCAGACCCCGTATATTCACTATCCCACTCTGGTTATTTCAGATGGCTACATGGGGATTGAGATGGTTGCCGCGCTATCAAAGCTGGACCGCAGCGATGGCGGAAAGAATGAATCAGGATTTAAGATTTGATTGCTCAGACGCCAAACAGGATCTAAACTTTTTCCCCAGATCGTTTAGTTTGGCGCAAGAAGATTTGCCTAGGAAAACTGATTAACGACAATTATAATTGCCGCTGATTCAATAGATTGCATATTCCATGAGAATTAAATGCGTTATGATAGCCGGGTTTTGCCTATCTTTGTTTTTTAGAATAATACCTACATAGCATACATTTTTCTGTCATAACCACTTATTAGATGAAATTCAAATTTAAAGCTCCACAAAATGAAGTTGCGCAAGTATTAGCCAGCTTTAAAAAAACTTTTCGTAATATTGGTGTTTTTAGTGCGGTCATCAATATGCTGATGCTCATGCCAGCCATTTATATGCTGCAGCTTTATGACAGCGTATTAACCAGTCGCAACGAAATGACTTTGCTGATGCTGACATTGATTATGATCGGTGCCTATAGCTTTATGGGTGCCTTGGAATATGTGCGCAGCTTTGTACTGATTCGAGTTGGCGCCCAGCTTGATATGAAACTGAATAAGCGCGTGTATACCGCAGCTTTTGAGCAAAGTTTAAAGCAAGGTGATGGCAATGCTGGGCAGGCATTGAAGGATTTAACCAACTTGAGGCAGTTTTTGACTGGCAACGCTTTGTTTGCTTTTTTTGATGCGCCCTGGTTTCCGATCTATTTGTTCGTTATCTTTATGTTTCATCCTGGTTTAGGCGTTTTTGCGCTATGCGGCACGGCCATATTAATTGCTCTGGCGTACATCAACGAAAAAATCTCACACAAACCTTTGGCGGAAGCAAATTCAATGGCCATTGCCTCAACCAATGTGGCATCGAATAATCTGCGTAATGCTGAGGTGATTGAGGCCATGGGTATGTTGCCAAATATTCAATCCCGATGGTACAAATTACATAGCCGTTTTTTAAACTTGCAAGCTGAAGCCAGTGAAAAAGCCGGTATTGTTACCGCGCTCTCCAAATCTTGTACGGTTGCATTGCAATCCCTGATGTTGGGATTGGGTGCTTTGCTGGTTTTAGATAACAGCATTACCCCTGGCATGATGATTGCGGGTTCAATTTTGTTGGGCAGAGCCATTGCACCGGTTCAGTTGTTGATCAGTGTCTGGAAACAGATTGGCAATACGCGCAGTGCTTATGAGCGCTTGACCAAATTGCTTGAACAAAATCCTGCTCGAGAGGCAGGGATGGCACTTCCCAAACCTACTGGTGTTATTGCGGTTGAAAATGTGACCGCGATCCCGCCCGGCAGTAAGGTTCCTGTTATCAAGGGATTGTCTTTTTCTCTTGCTGCTGGAGATGTACTCGGCATCATTGGTCCCAGCGGTTCAGGAAAATCCACACTGGCACGCTTATTGGTTGGTGTATGGCCAGCGGCGGCTGGCAAAGTACGATTGGATGGTGCCGACGTTTATCTGTGGAACAAAGATGAGTTGGGGCCATATGTCGGTTATTTGCCACAAGATATCGAATTATTTGCAGGCACTGTTTCCGAGAATATTGCACGTTTCGGAGAAATTGACGCAGAAAAGGTCATTCTTGCTGCCAAACGGGCAGGCGTGCATGAAATGATTTTGAATATGCCTGAAGGTTATGACACTCCATTGGGGGATGGCGGCGCAGGCCTGTCGGGTGGACAAAAACAACGCCTTGGTTTGGCGCGCACCATGTATGATGACCCTTCATTGATTGTGTTAGATGAACCAAATTCAAATCTGGATGATGTCGGTGAGCAGGCGCTATTGGCTGCATTGACTGATTTACGTAAACGTGGGAAAACTATTGTTTTAATTACCCATCGCACCAGTATTATCAGTGTCACCAGTAAGTTGCTATTGCTACAGGATGGAGCAGCCAAGCTGTTTGGGCCTACCAATCAGGTGATTGAGGCTTTAAACAAGCAACAGCAACAAGCTCAACAAGCACTTCTGGCGCAGAAGGAAGCCAAGAAGCAAGCTACTCAGAATCCAATGCCGACTAATGCGACTAATCCAGAAGCTAGTTAGATTGTGTATCACCGTTTATTACTCATTGAAAAAATACGGATCATCGAACAGGGATAATAATGAAGCTTGTTGCTAAAGAAAAAGAGACAATTATTGAGAGCATTCCGGTCGACAAATCCAGTCTAGTTGAAACTGATGAAACCATTCATACCAAACTTGGTTGGTGGATTGTTTTGGTCGGTTTTTTAGGATCTGTTCTGTGGGCATCATTTGCGCCTCTGGATAAAGGTGTGCCGATTTCAGGCACGGTGACCGTGGCAAGCAATCTTCAGGCTGTGCAACATCAAACTGGCGGAATTATCGATAGCATTCTGGTGAAGGAAGGGAATCATGTTAAGTTGGGCCAAGTGTTAGTGCGCATGAACGATATTCAAACCAAAGCGCAAGCTGAAATAACCCGTGTTCAGCTCTACGCCGCGCGTGCTGTGGAAGCGCGTTTGCTGGCAGAGCGTGATGGTAAGCATGAAATTACATTTCCTGCCGAGTTGTTGTCACAACAAGAGGATTTACGTATTGCCAACAGCATGATCATTCAGAATCAGTTGTTCACATCGCGGAAGTTAGCATTGCATCATGAGATCGCTGCTCTAGACGAAAATTCCGCTGGGTTAAAGGTGCAACTACGTGGTCTTGAGGCATCAAAAGCGAGTAAAAGTCAGCAGTTGAAATTAATAGAAGAGCAAGTTTCTAACTTGCGTGATTTGGCAAACGATGGTTTTGTACCTCGCAATCGTGTTTTGGATCTTGAGCGCACGTATACTCAACTAACCGGTGAAATTTCAGCGGATATTGGTAACATCGGTCGTATCCAGCGCCAGATAGCCGAGCTGCAACAGCGCCGCATCCAACTGCAACAAGAACACCAAAAGGAAGTGCGACAAAAATTATCAGATATTCAGCGAGAGGCGGATGCGCTGAACAGCCGCTTGATCGGACAGGATTTTGAGTTAGCCAACATAGAAGTTAAAGCTCCTGTTGATGGTATTGTTGTGGGCATGAATGTATTTACAGAGGGAGGGGTTATCGGGTCAGGATTCAAGTTGATGGATATCGTTCCCAGCGATGATTTATTAGTGATTACTGGACAAGTACCTGTCCATTTGATTGACAAGGTGCATATTGGTCTTGATGTTGATCTGATTTTTTCTGCGCTTAATCAAAAGAAGACGCCGAATATTCCAGGAACCGTTACCCAAGTATCCGCAGATCGCTTAACCGATGAGCGTACCGGTTTGCCTTATTATAATATAAAAGCCAAGGTCACTCCTGAAGGTATGAAACAATTATCTGATCAGCAGATTAGAGCAGGTATGCCGGTGGAGATATTTATTAAAACAGGTGAACGGTCGTTGATGAGTTATCTATTCAAGCCCATTTTAGATCGCGTTCATTCATCTATGAGTGAAGAGTAATTGAGATGAGATTCGCTCGAAAAAGAATTGCTAGCCTTGTCTGTGCTATTGCTTTAACCCAGATCGGCCATGCTCAGGCACTCAGTCTTTTAGAGGCTTATGAAGCGGCATTGGAGCATGATCCGATCTATCGCTCTGCCTATCATGAAAATGAAGCTGGGCAGCAAGCTCAGGCCATTGGTCTGGCAAATTTGCTACCTAATTTATCGTTCACTCATTCACAGAGTAAAAGTTCTGGAACCATAGTGCAAAATGGTACTTCTAGTTCGCTTGATTTTGATAGTCAAGTGACTACATTATCTTTGCGCCAGCCTTTAATTAATATGGAAGCACTTGCTAGCTATCGGATTGGAAAAGCGCAGGCGGAATCTAGTCGCGCTAAATTTACCGGCCGTAGTCAACAGCTTGTGGTTCGATTGATAGAAGCCTATGTGGAAACATTGCTTGCGCAGGATCACGTAAAACTTGCTGAAACTCAACTTAATTCCTTGGAAGAACTGAAACGTGTCAATGAGCGCATGTTAGAGAAAGGGGAAGGGACTACGACCGATGTGCTTGAGACACAATCGAAGCATGCGATAGCTCAAGCGCGCGTCATTGAAGCGAAAGATGAGCTGGAAGTCGCACAGCTTAAGCTTGAATCGATTGTAGGACAGAAGATAATCCAATTGGACCATTTATCCGACACGTTCAGTTCAAATGCTATCCAACTTCAGGATTATGATAATTGGTATGCTTTAGCCATGGAGCGCAATGCAGAGTTGTTGACACAGCGACATACCGTGACATCAGGTAAAGAAGAAATTAGAAAAAGTTTTGCTGGTCATGCGCCACGTGTTGATTTGGTGGCGAGTCTAACAAAGAATGACCGAGGATCCTTTATTACACGAGGGCAAGATGCCGAATTCGGTACCATCGGTTTTGAGGTCAATGTCCCTTTATATGCAGGTGGGCGTGTAAATGCTCTCACTGCTCAAGCAAAAGCAAATTATGCGCGTGCGGAAGCTGATTTAGATGCCATAACCCATAAAGTATTGGTTGAGCTACGTAAACAATATAATTTGCTATTAAGTGGTGTTAAAAGAATTGAATCACTGGAGCTTGCTGTCAAGTCGGCCGAATTGCTGGTTGACGCTACACAAAAAAGTATTCGGGGGGGCATACGGATAAATTTGAATCTCTTGGATGCTCAACAACAATTACATACCGCTAGACGTGATCTTGCAGAAGCCAGATATAACTATTTACTTGCGTATTTACGATTGCAACTAGCTTCCGGTACCTTGGTTCTTGATGACTTAAGAAATATTGCTGGTTATTTTATTATCAATCATCATCAATCTTCTGTTTTACGATAAATAAGCTAATGATCGATAAAGAATGTGCTTTCTCACAGTCACTTTCTAGTTAGTTTTGAGCAAATATCAAGCAGCCATCAACTCCAGTAGGTATAACTCGTAACTGATTAGAGTGCTATAGGAGAATAATATCATGTACTTAATATGCCTTACACGTAAATTTTTCGTTAGTTGAACATTTTGGTGAATAACAAGTAATATGAGTGCCAGAGAAGTCAGTGTAAATTTAAAACCAATAAATTTTTCTGTGCTATTTTCGATCAAGTTTGCCATAAACCAATTAAGTTCTTCACCGCCCTGAGCTAAGATATTTAGAGTCAGAAATGCATCAAGTATACAAAAAAATAAAATAGCAATCGTACAAAGCATCAAATGATTTGCATAATAATCAACATATCTGGGCTTTCCCCTTCCTGCTCTGCGCTCACTAACCCTTCTTCCAGCTTTAATTCCCAGATGAAAAGCACAGAAGAATGGCATATTTTGACGACGATTTTGATATCGATTGTCTAAAAACTGGGATGTTTCGGTCATAATCTAATTGCTTCCTCTAGTAACGTTTTTATGCTTAAGAATCTTTGTATATCAGAGACCTCTATCATAGTCTTTGTCGAATCATTTTAAATGAGACTAATCAAAACGAGGATGCTTGAATTTGCAATACCTATTTGAGGAATAATCTCAATTTCCTATGAGTGAAGTGTAAATTCGCTACTAAAAATTTACAATCAGACACAAGTACTACATTAAAAAGACCTCTGCATAACTGTGTTTTTGAGCTTTTCTGTTCATTTCCATCATAATGAAATCAAATGCTTACAGAGCTCACGCATTCGATAGAGCCAGTTATGCAGAGGTCTCTTAAATATTCTGGGAACTATATATGTAACTAGCCAAGAAGTGTTAATGTCAGTTCAAGAAAAACCGGAAGTATTAAGTTTATACGACTTCTTCAGAAAATTTCTTCTTCAAAAAATTTCCAGACGAAGAATCAGCGCGTACTTTCTTTGAAGTAAAGCGCTGATCAAATGACAAATACTGTCCTCATTGCGGAAGCCTAAATTTTTGAATGCAAAGATCAAAAGCCAATGCCATACCGCTGCAAAGATTGTAGAAAGCACTTTAGTGTTAGAACTGGGACAACGTTAGAAGAATCACGCTTACTACTTCAAAAATGGTTGATGGCTATCTATATGATGACCACAGCCCGTAAAGGCGATTTCTGAGATTGTCACTGGAAGATGAAGTATCGGATCATTCTGTATTATCGCGATTTAGAACGCGGCTAACGGTAGTAAAAGTGTGGGATGGCTTATTAGAGCAAATCAATCCCCAATTCAGCTGCGTAATGTTATTGTAGCCACTGAGTGTCACGTTGACGCCAGCATCACGCATAGCCCCCGTAAGCCAAAGACTAGGCTTGCCTATAAAGTAGTGAGTGATCGCGAAGAGAGTGATGACGAAACAGACGCACAACATCCATGCGGGTCATTGCAATCACTCAACCCGGTGTCGATATTGAAGCGCGTTGGGTTAAAAAAGGTGGCCAGTCGGGTTTTTGATTATCAACAACATACGCAAAGGAGAGAATCCAATCGCGGGAAAAACAAAATACTCGCTATAAGAAAAAACCATCTCAGTCTGGTCGACTTATCCACAGCGATGTAGTACGCTGTGTCGCTATAACGCCTGGTCAATTTTGAATTAGCATAGGTGGTCAATTTTTAGTTAGCGCCAACATATTTACACAAAATTATTTACACCTCCACTATTAAAATCGCCATGCAGAATAAACCATTCCATTTCGGATTCGATGAGTGGCTTACTAAAAAAAAATCCCTGGGCAATATCACAGCCTAGCTCGGATAGGAATGCTAATTGTTCTTCAGTTTCCACTCCCTCTGCCACTACTTTCAATCCCAAGCCATGGGCCATAGCAATGGATGCCTGTACGAGGATTCTATCTCCAACATCGTCAGTTATATCGTGTATAAAACTGCGATCAATTTTCAACTTATTAAATGAATAGCTACGTAAGTAACTGAGCGAAGAATACCCCGTGCCAAAATCATCCATTGATAAACCTATGCCCATTGGTTTGATTACCGTCAGTAATTTATCGAATTCTGGTTTACCACTCAGCAACATACCTTCAGTAATTTCTAATTCCAAAACTTCTCCGGAAACACCGGATTGTGCAATTACGTCAGAAATGAAAGGTAAAAATCCAACATCTCTTAACTGCCGAGGAGAAATATTAATTGCCAGTTTAAAATTACTGGGCAGATGCGACTGCCATTGAGCCATCCAGGTCAAGGCTTGAGAAAACACATATTTGCCTATCTCTTCAATCAACCCAGATTGCTCCGCAATAGGAATGAACTCATCTGGTCTTACTGCACCCAACTCTGCGTTATTCCACCTTAAGAGCACCTCCGCACCCGCAAGTGTGCGATTTTGAATACTAATTAAAGGTTGATAACACAAATGGAATTCATTGTATTTCAATCCATTGCGCAATTGCGCTTCTACCTTAAGCCTGCGTTGTAGTTCGCGATTCATGGTATCTGTATAATAGCAATAACCGCCCCTACCCTGCTGTTTCGCACGGTACATCGCTGTGTCCGCATGACGTAATAATTCTGCCGTATCCTTCCCATCCTGCGGATAGAGAGCAACACCCAAGCTAGCTGTCAATAAAAAATCTTGTCCAAGTAAGCGAAACCCTTGCTTAAATTGCGCGAGAATATTGACAATAATTGAGGCAACATCACTGATATTACTAATTTCACCTAGCAGTACAACAAACTCATCACCTCCTAAACGACCCACAGTATCTTGTTTTCGAACGACAGATGTTAAACGCTGGGCCATTTCGACTAACAGCTTGTCGCCCTCCTCGTGACCCATGGTATCATTAACTTTTTTAAAATCATCTAGATCTAGAAACGATACCGCAGCGTTCTTTTTTGCACGTTCCGCATCATGCAGCATATTTTTCATGTTTTCCAATACTAAAGCCCGATTAGGTAGTTGAGTCAACGTGTCGTACAGCGCTTGAAATAAAATTTGTTCTTCTTGTTGCTTTTGCTTGCTAATATCTTCTTTGATCACTAAAAAACGACTTAGATTATGCCCCTTATCTAATACTGGCGAAACCTGCACACTTTCCCAAAATACCTCACCATTTTTTTTGTAACTTTGCACCTCGCCTCGCCACAGATTCAAAGCAGTAGTTGTTTTCCATAATTCACAAAATCTGCTCGGAAGCATTTTACTTACAGCAAATACCAAGGATCGCTGCCCCAATACGTCACTAGCGCTATATCCTGAAATTTGTTCAAGTGCCTTGTTAACGTATTCGATGTTACCCTCAAGATCAGTGATTTCTACCGATACCGGGCTTTGTTCCAGCGCCTGAGACAATATTTGAATGCTTTCTTGCGCTCGCTTTGCTTCCAGTGTTTTCTGATGAATGTCATATATCGTTGATAAATTTAATTGAATGCTAGCTCTAAAGCGCTCAATTAAATAAAAATATTTCTTTGAATATTCATTTTCCCGCACATCCAAAACACAAAAAGTACCAAATATATCCCCTGAAGGCCAAAGTAAAGGTAAGCCGTAATAAGAAATCATGCCATGTACAATATCAGGATTATGATCCCAATCAGGGTCTTTCAGCGCATTGGGAACCAATAATTCATTTCGGTCTAACATGACTCTATCGCAATACAAGCCTATATCGAGCGACGCTTTTTCACCCGGCTCGTAAACGTTACCTTCAGTATGACTTTTAACGAAGACCTCAATTTCTTTTTCATGTACGCGCATGATTAATGCCACTGGCACACCAACCAATTCAGCTATTAAATCAGTAGTAATTTGCCAATTCTGCAGTACTTCATTAGGGATTTGTAATTCTAAAATAGGATACTTTGAGTTTTCTCCAAAAAGAAAATTCATTTTTAGCGCCCTCTAACAAATTAGATGCCAACTATTATTACGTAGTTGCTCAATTACCTTTTTTCATCAGCAATTCACCCAGACACAGATTTTACTCGAAAATGCAGGATCAACGCAGAAGCAAATCATTGTCGGTCTCGGATTTCGGGGCGTGGATGCCGACAAGCCGTGGAACCCGTGATCGGACATCTAAAGTCGAATTGAATCGCTCCGGTTTTTCCGGAGATAAAATGATTTGAGAGGAGGAGAAGATGAAGAATCAAATCAGTAAGACCTCTGCACAACCGCGAGAATTTAGCTGTAGTGACAGAGAAAAATCGGATCTCAATTACTACAGATTTTAATAAATGGCTAGCTAAATATATGGTTCCCAATATTTTTATTCTAAATTTGAGTGTGCAGGTATTAGTTGAGATGTGATTGTTCTATTATAAGCTATTGAATGATAATTTTTTTCTAAATTTTTTAGAGTTCTATATCTTGCCTGTAAATGCTTTTTGTCTAATGAATTGCTAGCTTATCTTTTGAAAATAGTATTGACATAGGACCCTATAACAAGTTGTAATACGCGGTTCTATTGACAAAAGAAATTAGAGAGAGAAATGAAACGTACATATCAACCCTCAGTTACCAGAAGAAAACGTACCCATGGATTCCTTGTGCGCATGAGAACGCGTGGTGGTGCGGCAGTGATTCGGGCTCGACGAGCAAAAGGTCGTGCTCGATTGAGTGTTTAATTGGGCTTTAATTTTTTATTTTTAGAGCAACTGAAATATATTCCTTGCCAAAGAATTGCAGATTGCATAAACCAGCGGAATTTGCTGAAACAATTAATCTGAAATGTCAGGCCAGTAGCCATTTGGTTCAGATCTATGCAAAACCCAATGATGTCGGATGTGCGCGGCTCGGATTAATTGTTTCAAAAAAAATTGAACGGCATGCAGTTAAGCGGAATTGGATTAAACGTTTATTGCGAGAAGCATTTCGTAAGAGTCGACATGATGATCATGAGCAATTAAGAAAAATGGATTGGGTAATTCGAGTGAAACGTTCTATTACCAAGAATGAATCAATGCAATTAATCACTGAAACTAAATTACTGATGTTTGAATTACAGAGATGTCTCGGTTAATTATTGCTCTTATAAAATTTTACCAGTATTGCATTAGTCCTTTTTTGGCACCTTCGTGTCGTTTTAGCCCGACCTGCTCTCATTATGCCTGTGCGGCATACGCTAAGTACGGGTTATTGCATGGAACACGCCTGAGTGTTTGGCGTATTTTGCGATGTAATCCTTGGTGCAAGGGGGGCTATGAGCCTGTACCTTAAAGATTTTTTCATTCTATACTGAAGTTTTACGCGCATACCTATTAAAAAATCGACAAAGTAGCTGCTACAATGAAATTAAGCAAAAATCAGATATTATTATCAATTTTAAGCTTAGATCATCCACTTCTAGCAGCTATGTCCAGAAAAACAACCTGATCAGATAAACAATGGAAACAAAAAAACTTGTACTTATAATCATTTTCTCTACTTCATTGCTTTTTCTATGGGATGCGTGGCAGAAAGAATTATATCCACCTGCTTCGCAAGTCATGTCTGGAGCTGCTCCGAATTCCTCTAACCAGCTACATGACCCTTTGCCAGTCCCGGGTGATGGACTGACTTCTTCAGTTAGCGAATCTGGAGTGCCATCTGGAATAGAGGGTGCCAATTCATCTATCACACCGAATCTATTCGTGACTGGTGAAAAAGTTAAAATTACAACTGATATGGTTGTAGCCGAGATTGACACGGCGGGGGGCGATATACGCCAACTCGGTTTAATACAACATCCATCCAGAGAAGATAAAAATAAGCCTTATGAATTACTATTAGATAAAGCTGCCCGATTTCAAGTAGCCCAATCAGGATTGATTGGCGATGGTTTACCCAGTCATAAAACAAAGTACACGCTGGACTCCAATCAGTATAATTATGAGTTGAAGCCGAATCAGGATAAGATTGTAGTGCGCCTTCTGGCCCCAGAAGTAAATGGTATACAAGTTGCGAAAATTTTTACTTTTCATCGAGGTAGTTACGTTGTCGATGTGGAGTTTGAAATTACAAATCAGAGTGATATTACAATTATTCCATTCTCGTATTTTCAAATGCTGCGGGACTCAAACGAACCTACAGGTGCTGGCACAATGGTCCAGTCGTATACTGGTCCAGCTATGTACACCGAAGCAGAAAAGTTTTTAAAAATAAAATTCTCTGATTTAGACAAGAATAAAGCCGAGTATCCAACTAATGCCGATAATGGTTGGATAGCCATGTTGGAGCACTATTTTCTGACGGCCTGGCTGCCAGCTCCGCAAACTCCCCGTGAATTTTATGCAAAGCGCTTGGCTCATAATCAATATACTGCGGGCGTTATTGCTCCCGTTGGTGCTGTTGAGTCAGGTCAAACTAAGCACATCATCATGCCTTTGTATGCAGGGCCACAAGAACAGAATAAGTTGGCAGAGTTAGCACCGGGTCTAGAATTGACCGTTGACTATGGCTGGTTAACTGTGCTTGCTAAGCCATTGTTTTGGCTGCTTTCCTTCTATCATTCATTGGTAGATAACTGGGGGGCAGCCATTATCCTGTTGACAGTAACTGTTAAACTTATTTTCTTTCCATTGTCTGCCGCAGGCTATCGCTCAATGGCAAAAATGAGATTGGTAACACCAAAGTTACAACGAATACGTGAACAATATGCCAGCGATCGCCAGCGAATGCATCAAGCGATGATGGAGTTTTACAAAGAAGAAAAAATTAATCCAATGGGCGGATGTTTGCCTATTTTGGTCCAAATCCCGGTGTTTATTGCCTTATTTTGGACGCTCATGGCTGCCGTTGAGCTACGATATGCGCCATTGGCACTGTGGATTACTGATATGTCTGTGCCGGATCCTTATTATGTGCTCCCGTTAATTATGGGTGTATCAATGTGGATTCAATCTAAACTTAGTCCCACACCTGCGGATCCCATTCAGGCAAAAGTAATGCAAATAATGCCTGTTGCATTCAGTGTATTCTTTTTCTTTTTTCCATCTGGCTTGGTTCTTTATTCGCTTTGCAACAATATTCTTTCAATTGCTCAGCAATGGCAAATAACCAGAATGTTTGAGAACAAAGCGCAAGCAGAGGCCAATAAAGATAAAAACAAGAAAAAAAGAAAAAATAAACCTGAATCAGCTACGGAAGATCAGTCCCAATTAGATACTTCTGCTGAGGAAGAAATCAGTAGCAAAGCAGAGGTGCTTGAAGAAACCGATAGTACTTCCGGAGATGTCGAGCAGTTATCACAGGCAGCGGATACTGTAAAAAATAAAGTGCCTGCCAAACCCAAAAGCAATATCACTGGAAGAAAATCAAAGAGAAGGTAAACGATAAGTGCAGATTATTCTTTTTAAGGAATAATCTGCATTCAAAGTGGCAACCATGGAGATTATAAATGGTACCTGCTGCTGATATTATTGCTGCAATTGCAACACCACCCGGACGAGGCGGCATTGGTGTGGTTCGTATTTCTGGTAAATCCTTAACAAACCTAGCAAAAATAATTCTAGGCAAATTCCCTAAGCCACGTAGTGCATGCTTAAGTAAATTTCTTGATACTAATGGGCAAGTCATTGACCAAGGTATTGCTCTTTATTTCCCAGCTCCCAATTCTTACACAGGTGAGGATGTTCTTGAATTACAAGGGCATGGCGGTCCGGCAGTGATGAATTTATTGCTTAGTCAGTGCCTTTCGGCAGGTGCGCGTTTGGCACAGCCGGGTGAGTTTACGTTGCGTGCTTATCTCAATAATAAAATTGATTTAATTCAGGCTGAAAGCGTCGCGGATATCATTGAAGCCAGTACTATAGAAGCTGCTCGCTGTGCTATTAATTCTTTGCAAGGTCGTTTTTCATCCAGAATTGAAGAGCTGGTAAGTTTGTTAATTACGCTGCGCATGCTGATAGAAGCGACCCTTGATTTTCCGGAAGATGAAATTGATAACTTGCAGACAATCCAAATCAAAATCAGGCTAGAGCATATTTACTCTCAACTTGAACAAATCTTTAACGATGCAAGGCAAGGAAATTTATTGCAAGAAGGTATCAAAATTGCATTGGTAGGCGAGCCTAATGTCGGTAAGTCTAGCCTATTGAATCAATTGGTTGAAGAAGAGATTGCCATCGTAACCGAAATCCCAGGAACTACTCGCGATACTATACAACGTACGATTATGATCTCAGGTATACCTGTTCATATTATAGATACAGCGGGATTGAGGGAAACCAATGATATTGTCGAACAAAAAGGGATTGAGCGCACACATGCAGCGATCAAACATGCTGATATGGTAATCTGGTTAGTCGATAGTAACCAACAGCAGATTTGTGCAGCAAATCAGGTAAATAGTCATATTCCTACTGATAAACCCAGAATTACCGTATTTAACAAAATTGACTTGTTGCGTCAAAACCCCAAGATAGAGCATGAAGAAAACAATCCCGAAATTCATCTATCTGCAAAGACTGGTGCTGGCATTGAATTATTGCGCAAAAAAATATTGGAGATTGTCGGCTGGCAATTTAATCCTGCTGGTGAAGGACTATTTATGGCTAGACAGCGACATTTGGAGGCGCTTAAGCTGGCACAGATTCATCTTGATATTGCTCGAAGTTTTACAGAAAATGAGGATCAACTGGAGCTGCTCGCTGAAGAGCTTAGACTTTCACAATGTGCGCTATCGTCAATCACAGGACAATTTACCGCAGATGATTTACTAGGCGAAATATTTTCTCATTTCTGTATAGGAAAATAACCTCAATCTGCATTGGCAGCTAAAGCCAAAGCCGTTGATAGATCTTTAATCAAAAATACTTTTAGCCACATAGTGGCACAATATTGTTTCACACGATCCCATCAGTTTTAGAGAAAAGCAATTTCCTCCACTTGAAATTCCACTTAAGAAATAACTTCAAATATCCGATTTAAAGTGAACCTTAAATGATTTCTTGCTAATAACAGCAATTAATAATTTGTATTCATAAATAAGTAGCTAATTAATATCGGTTAGCAGCTCAAGAACTTAACCATCTATGCGCCTAGGAATACTTGAAGACGAAGCAACTCAGATATCTATTTATGAGCTATTGTTCTCACCAACGCAGCATCAGTGCGCATTCTTTGGAACAATCGCTTCTTTTCTGGATGCACTCAAGCATGAGAAATTTGATCTACTCATTGTGGATTGGGTGTTGCCTGATGGAACTGCAGGAGAAGTGCTCGAATGGATACGCAAAAACCTTGATTGGCATATTCCTATTATATGCGTTACCTCTCGTACTAGTGAATCCGATGTGGTGAATGTATTGCATATGGGAGCTGACGATTATTTTGTAAAGTCTTCCCGATATTTTGAATTACTTGCCAGGATAGAATCATTAGCACGTCGGAGTCGTGAGAAACAACCGACTAGTTTGCACTTTGGGCCTTACGAAATTGATCTGTCGAATCAGCAAATAATGATGGATGGAGAAGATGCCGGATTGACACAAAAAGAATTTTCACTTGCTGGCTATCTATTTCAGAATCCCAACAAACTTTTCTCGAGAGTTCATCTGTTGGAAAAAATATGGGGATTTTCTGCTGAAATTGATACTCGTACTGTAGACACACATATCAGTCGTATTCGTAACAAACTTAATTTTTCTGTACAAAATAATTGGGATATTTTGACAATTTATGGATATGGATATCGTCTCTGCCATAATAAAAATATTGATTCCAATTCAAATAAAGCGCCACGCCGTAAGCAACGCAGCAGTACAAGCTGTGCTTAAATTCTGAAAGTGCCGGGCTAACTTCTGTTCTAAGACTCGGAATCGAATTTATCAACTACAAGATCACTTTGTTTTTCCCTAGCTGTACCCTTAATGGAAAGAAATCATAGTTATGGATAAGCTTTAAAATAACAGATTCTTTCGATAGGGGCATGTGTATATCAATGAGTTCTTTTAAAGTTATTGATTAGTAAATTCTTCCTAATGATTCTCTCCAGCTGCAACCTTACGCAGTTGAACCGATGTTTAACGAAAATCTGTGTCTCCACTCATTAACCACCAATGGTTACGGAGAGATTCAACGGATGGGCCGTCAGTCCAAATAGTGGCTGGTATATGGATATTGAGCGGATGTTGAATGCCTCCCGTATTCACAAAATAGGATGCGAAGTTTTTTGTGATGCGGCAGGAAATTTCGCGATAACCAGCAATCCCAGCAATTCGCCGAGCATGTTTGATCAGTAAAGGAATTTCAGAGAGAGGAGCAATCATATCCATGATTTCACAGCTCGTTGAATCATGACGCAGCACTAATACGCCCCGTGCTTTTTTTCCGAAACGATTTTTGACCAATATGATTTGATATTGCTGGGTTGGATGATGGAGATAACGATGTTTTAAATAATTCCAATCACGTATGCCAACCATGGCATCGCGCAAATCTCCAGCCATTTGCTGCCAGCATTCATCAATAATGACAGCAGCCTTGTCATCTTCCAGAAGATGTCCATCCAGCTGCCGCAGCTTGGTTCCCATGAGCGGCAATTTAGGCAATGATGGCCAACAAAATTCCGTCATGCAGCCCACTTCTGCATATAACCCATGCCGCTCAGCAACTTTCATGGCTCGTTCATTCGGAAAACCAAAACCCAACAGAAATGGTTTTCCATACCCGACGAATCGCTCAGGAAAGGTTGCCGCCATCAAGCAGAAAGGACCTGTTTTGGTGAGAATGCCACGATCGTTCGAATTCACCATGACATCAGCAATTTGTACTGCGTTCTGAGGCTGGCCAAAAAACAGAATCCTGCGACCGCAACCGCCATAGTGAGCGATTAATTGATCATCACGCCATACGCCAATTTGATATCCGGAATGATGGCCATATTTCCACTGCCAAGTTGCCGGAGTCATGGAGTGATGGAATGTGTTCTTAAATAAGTCGAGTACTGCCGGCATATGTTCTTTTTTTATTTGCCGCAGATGCCATTTGGGTTGAGCTCTTTTCTTGAAGTGCAGCAAACCATATCCAAATCTCTGATTGGCATATTTCTCCCGGTAGGCCTGGTTGGATGCGTTTAACTGTGTGAGCATTTCATTACTCAGCTCAAGATCGTTGATGATACGATCTTGATGCTTGCCGACAAGGCTCAACATGTATTCAAGTGTGGGGGCTGCCATCGCTGATAAATCAATCTGCTCGATCAGGTCAAAACCAAATCGTTGCGCAAGCGCCACGAACTCATCCCGTTGGTGTAATCCTTCCATGCCTGCTTGCGTCCGCTTGAGTGCGAATTCGTCAATAATGAGCAAATCACCTTGCATTGGTAACAAATCCAATGCTTTGTTAAAAATATCCAATGGCTCGATGTATTGAGCTGATTCCTGAAATAAGACTACATCAAAGCTTTCTGCCGGAGCCGTGAAATCTTCCAAGGCTTGGCAACTGATGGAAATTCCCGCGCCTTGGGATTCCTGGATATAAGCAATCTGTTGTGCATCGGGAGTAATGCCATGGACATCATAGCCGCGCTTGTTCAGCAAGGAAAAGGTGGTTCCCAGGCCGACTCCAACCTCCAAAATCCGGCAGGGCGGAGGAGGGAGCTTCGATATCAGCAAATCCGTTGAAAATTGTTGCGCTGACTGTAGACTGGCTTGGTCATTTTGGAACAATCCGAAGTGCAAATAATCAGCTTTTCCTTCCTCTAACAATAGCGCATGCGCATACACATTCAGTGGAAAGGTCAAGTGTTTAAAAGGCGAAGGTGAGGTTACTGCCAGTGGATCAACAGGGTCAGTTTGGTGATAAGACTGCGTATCAGATTGTGCTGAATGGTAATGAGCGGTTTTGGTCATTATATTAAATATTATGGTTTTCCCATTGATGAGGAATTGAAAAATAACCTTGTAAGCGGCCTGCCTGCCTTACTTGCAAGGTGGCAACCCTCTCTGCTGAATCGAACAGATGCAGACCGCGATCACAGAGTAGATAGATATTGATCAGGTACGTGCCCTTAAGCAGTGGCAGGTGATCCAATCTGAGGCAAATCTGACCCGAGCCATCAGATGCGCGCTGTATGGAAAATTGATCTTCCCAGGTTGCTGCGCTAGTGATAATTCTTCCATCCTCGTTGTGCAATGCCATGGCTAGATTGGGGCAAGGTAATGAGGGATCTGAAGCAAAGGTAACGTCTATGGTGATGCTGGATTGGCCGCTGGTGATAATTGCATGCTGCGTGTCAATGCCATTTGCTTGCAATTTTATCTTTTCAAGATGCGCACTGCCCGGTGTTGTGGTGTTTTTGCTCGCAATGGGCGCTTGTTGAGGTGATGAATTGGGTGTGCTTTTATCCAGAAAGGCTTGATAAGCGGAAACCACTTGCGCGGATTCACCATCTTCGACTACTTGTCCCTGATTAATCCATAGCGCGCGCGCGCATAATGATTCAACCTGAAATAGCGAATGAGAGCAGAATAGTATTGTTTTGCCCGCATCGCGCATTTGCATGATTCTGGAAAATGATTTGTGCGCAAAAGCACCATCGCCGACCGACAAAGCTTCATCAATAACCAGAATATCCGGGTCTACATTGATCGCTACTGAGAATGCCAAACGCACATACATGCCGCTGGAATAAGTTTTGACGGGCTGGTCGATAAAATCACGGACGCCGGAGAAATCAATGATATCTTCAAGCCGATGCGCGATTTCTGCCGAACTCAATCCCATAATCGCAGCACTCATCAATACATTTTCGCGCCCGGTGAATTCGGGATTGAATCCGGCGCCAAGCTCCAGTAGGGCTGCAATACGGCCGGTGATTTGCACTTCACCATAGGTAGGCGTCAGAGTGCCGCAGACTAATTGCAACAGCGTCGATTTTCCCGAACCATTCTGACCCACAATGCCCACGACTTCCCCTGGCTTTACCATCAAATCAATGTCGCGCAATGCCCATAATTCTCGGTAATATTGTCGTGCACCCAGCCATTTGTGTGGCCACAGGAACTGTTTTAAGCGATCTTTGGGATGATGGTACAGCTGATAGCATTTGGACAGCTTGGAAGCCCTGATAGCTGCTGCCTGGGGGGCGAGATCAAAGGACATCAGCAAACCCTTTGCGTGTTTTCTCAAACCATATCAGACCGACCCATGCGATCAGTAAAGCGATTGCATAGTAGACAGCAAGACCGATCCAGTTGGGTGACTGGCCATATAAAATCACTGTGCGCGTTTGCTCAATGATAAAGGTGAGCGGATTCAAAAATAAATAATCACGAACAGATGCTGGCAGTGCAGATGCGGGATAAAAAATAGGGCTCATAAACATCAGCATAGTTAAAATCAAACCAATAAATTGTCCGATATCGCGCACAAACACGCCAATGGATGCGAGAAACCAGGATAAGCCCAGGATGAGGAAAAGCAGCGGAAGCACAATAATCGGTAGATAGATCGATGTCCAGTGAATGGGATGATCAATAATCAATAAAAAGCCCAATAGCACTAAAAAACTGATGCCGGCATGAAACAGCGCGGAGCCTAAATTGACCCAGGGCAGAATTTCCAACGGAAAAATGATCTTTTTAACATAGTTAACATTGGCAAGAATCAATCCGGGTGCCCGTGACAGACATTCAGAAAACAGATTGAAAATAATCAGCCCGACAAATAACACTAAAGCGAAAGCAAATTTGTCATCATAAATGCTGCCGTCTTGTTGATCCATGCGGATTTTAAATACCACGCTGAAAACAAATGTATAGATGGCAAGCATCAAAATGGGATTGATCAGCGACCACAACATGCCCAAGAGCGAGCCTCTGTAGCGACCGACAACCTCTCTTTTGATCAATTGCAGGATCAGAGGGTAATGTCGCTTCAGACTGAGAAAAATTTCAAAGAAGGTAATGTTCAACAGACGCAATAAAATAGGATTGAAAGTGCGTTAATTTGAATATTATCGCAGATATGAAAGCAAAATCATGCAGGAAAAGCAGATTGTCGCTGAATTATGCACAAATGCATTCAGAATTTCCCGTTTGCTGAGAAATAAAGAAGCAATTCCCTCAAGAGGCGCGCCAGTAATCGTCTTTTTTGCAAATAAAGCATATCTTTGCCACTTATTTAAAAGCGCGACTCTCTATGATTGCTGGTATAGTGCTGCGCAATGTTGTAAATAAGCAACATTCTGAATGGAAACTTCGGATACTTACTTGCAAAGCAGGTTGGTTTTGGGCAGAATGCGCTTTAACTTGGCTTTTGTGGTAACTTCTGCTAGGCAGTTTATTGGTTGCGTAAGGTACAGTGGAAATTACATAGAGACAAAGTGAAAAGTGAAAAACTTGCAAGTAATTTACTTTCGTAATCATTTTTAATTTTTATATCAAGGGAGCTCCCATGGCTATACCAAAAACACAGGAAACTGAAATTCTGAAGATTGTCGCAGGTTTGTACAATGCAGCGCCTGGTGGCAGCATATTAACGGACTTCGCAAATTTGATAGAAGGCGGTATGACTACAAGGCAGTTGGCTGATGCTTTGGCAGCTCATTCATCATTTACCAACGGCATTATGGCCGGTAGAGTTACCGTTGAAGACCAAGTCGATGTTCTGATGGCTAATTTTGGTCTCGTGGCTGATGAAGCTGATCCGGAAAGTGCAGGTTCTCTGGCTGCGGCTTTCTTTACAGAGCAACTCGAAGCCGGCGTAGGCATCGGAGAGCTTGTTTTCAACGCAGTTGCTTTCCTGTCTACTGATCCAGCACCAGAATTGTTTGCTGATGCAGCCGCGCTGTTGAACAACAAAGCACTGGTAGCAGAGTTGTATTCTAAAGAACACTCTTCCAATGATTTGGCAACCCTGCAATCCATTCTGGCAGGCGTGTCAGCAAGCAGCCCAACCACTGCGGAAGATGCTGCAGCCTACTTGGATAGCATTGGTCAAGGCGCCAACGTAGGTGGAACATTTACACTTACATTTGGTGCAGACATCTTTACCGGCGGCGCAGGTAATGACACCTTTACCGCTGCAGTAGTCAATGATGGTTTTAGCGGATTAGTAAATAGTCTGGAAAATATCGATATTCTCGATGGCGGCGCTGGCAGAGACACACTGAATGCAACGCTGGATGCTGACAATATTGCTCCAGTCGTTTCAAATATTGAAGTTTTAAATATTCGTGCTGTAACCAGCTCAGATGTTGACTTTGGCGATACCACCGGTGCTGAGCAAATTTGGAATGATGTGTCATCAAGTGCAGCAGTTTTGACTTATACCACTGCACCGATTGCAGCGACTTTTGGTCTCAGAAATACCCGATCAACTACAGATATCGACACCTTTGATGACGTAACCGGTACCGAAGATAATCTGGCCTTGGCAGTTACCAGCGCTGGTAATGACACCACCGATGCCGTTGTTGATTCGACAACCGATGCCGCTGCGATTGAAACCATGAGCATTGCTGCAACCGGCGAGAACTTTGTTGATGTGTCAGCATTTACTGCTATCACAGGATTGACCGTGACCGGTGATGGATCAATTGCCGCTGTTGTTGATGTGACTGCATTGGAAACTGTGGATGCTTCTGGCAATACCGGAGGTGTTACTGTTGATCTGACCGGTGCTGCTGCTGATTTAACCGTCACAGGCGGCTCAGGTAATGATGATATTACCGCAGGTGCCGGAGATGACACCATTGATGCCGGTGCTGGCGATGACAGAGTTGCGTTTGCAGCGGCAGCTTTGGATAATCTTGATACGGTTGCAGGTGGTGACGGTGAAGACACTATAGCATTCGCCGATGCTGATGATGCTACTGCTTTAGATGCAACAGCGCACACTGCTTTTGAAATACTCGAATTGGGTGCAGCAGGAGTTGGCGGCAATACCTTTGATAATGCTGACTTTGCGTTTACAAAAATCGTGCTTGCAGGCGATGTGATAGGTTTGACCGTTGATAATCTTGATGCGGGCACCATTGAAGTTCAGGATAATCAAACAGCTGCTATTGCCGTGACTTCCGTCGGTGATGAAGATACCCTCGGTTTAACGATTAATGCAGAAGCCGCGACTACAATAGCTGCTTTAGATGTGACTGGCGTTGAAACAGTGAACGTAACCACCACTGCAGATACTGATGACACCACATTTACCGCAATTGAAACCGATGGCGTGTCAGCATTGAGTTTTGCAGGCGCGGGCGATATCATCATCACAGATATTACTGATGCTGATGCCACCAACGATGCAACCGTTAAAATCGCTAACATTGATTTGACCGGTCAAACAGGTGGTTTTGAAATGACTGCTAATACTTTGGGTTATGGCACCACATTCACGTTAGCCGATTTGGGCGCAACTGCCACCGCTAGTTATGATTTTGATGACGTTGGGGGCGGTGACGAAGCTTCAGAACTGTTTGGTACATTAGGATTTACCGACACATTTGTGTTCACTACTGCTTTTACCGGCAATGTAGCCATTGATGATATTGAGGTAGGTGGCGATTTGACCGATGACAATATCGATTTGTCAGCACTCGGCCTCACCAATGGTATTGATGATCTGGTAGCTACTGACGTAGCCGCCGGTGTATTGATCACCAGCGATGCATTTGAAGGTCAGATTCTCTTGGTCGGTGTTACAGGTGCTGAAGTCAATGCAGACGACTTCATATTCTAAGCAAGAAAGATAATAAATAAAGTGAAGATGGAATTTCTCTATCTAAGCTAGTAGCATACGCTTTGAATAAAACCGCTCTTAGGAAACTAAGGGCGGTTTTTTCTTTTAGGGGAGAATAAAACAGAGATCAAGTTTTTTGAAAAAATAGTGTTTATGCTTAAAGATTAAAAAATAGGGTGTTGATTATGCTATATGACTATTGATTGTTTTTTAGGTTAAATTAAATGAAGGTTCAATGATGGCATCTGTTACATTTGATACGCTAAAATTTATCGATAAGCTGGAAAAAGCGGGCGTGCCTCGTGATCAGGCGGCAGCGATTGCGGAAGCGCAAAAGGACGCTTTTGCCGAGGCAATGGATACTCAATTGTTTTCCAAAAGTGACTTGATGGAAATGGAGAATCGGTTAATTAAATGGAGTGTTGGATTAGCGTTGGGACAAGTGGCGGTTATCGCCGCACTGGTAAAGTTACTTTGATAATAAGGCAGATGTGGATTTTATGCCGATTTTCGCGCCTTCAGAAAATGACTGAATGTGGCTAAGGCATTCTCCTTTAACAGGCCGTTGAAAACTATCTGCGTTGCCGCTACGGTGTTAAAAACAGGCTCAAAATGCTCATTTATTACACATAAACTGCGCTTTTTTGCCTGTTTCTGCCTTGTACCGGCTGCCTCGAAAACGTTTTTCAACGACCTGTTAAGCTATTAAACCGGTTATTTCTGAATTGATCTGCTGGCACATTAGGCGTGGATCATTGGCCTGAGTGATCGGCCTGCCGATGACTAAATAACTTGATCCATTCTGTATGGCTTGTCGGGGTGTGCTAATTCTTTTCTGATCATCAGCCTGGCCGTCAGAGGGGCGAATGCCTGGAGTTACCAAACAAAAGTCTTTACCGAATTGTTGCCGTAGTTTTTTTGCCTCCAAAGCGGAGCAAACCACACCGTCCAGCGCGCAGTCCTGTGCTAAGCGCGCCAAGCGTTCAACGATTTCCTCCGGCGTGCCTTGTAAACCAATATCCATGAGATCATTCTGATCCATGCTGGTCAGTAAAGTGACTGCAATGAGTCTGGTTGATCCTGGAGGTATCGCTTCTCGGGCAGCCATTAACATCTTGCGTCCACCCAGCGCATGAACGTTAACCATCCAGACGCCGAGATTGGCTGCCGCTTTGCATGCGTTGGCTACGGTATTGGGAATGTCGTGGAATTTTAAATCAAGAAAAATATCAAAATCTTTGAGCATCAATTGTTCAACTAGCTGCGGTCCGGCGGCGGTGAAAAGTTCTTTTCCCACCTTCAGGCGGCATAAACCGGAGTCAAGTTTGTCGGCCAGCCTCAAAGCTTCTGTAGAACTGCTAACATCCAATGCAACGATGATGCAAGGATCTTTCATGTCGATTTCTGGGGCTATTTACTGGGGTGACAGCGGCGCCGGGCAAATAAAAAAGTGATCAGAATACCTGCTGCAAAAGAACCCAGAAGAATGACGCTGAGGGGAAGTTCGATTGATTTGTCCAGATAGTATTGCAACATGACTGGTTGTGAGTTTTTAGAGGCAAATACAGCAAGAATGACAAAAACTACAATGCGCAAAAGCCATGTGATTAAGTTCATCATAATAATTTTATATCCTGCAAGTTAAAAGGCAATTAATTATATAGCGTATAGCTAATTCATTCATGCTCAAATTAATAAAATTTGGGCAGTCAAAGTAAATGTAATTTACCTGACTGCCCAAATCATCGCTAAGTCTTGTCACAACTTAACTTAGCTTAACTATTTGCTATTTCTCGGCTTTGAAGTCAACACGTTCACGCATTTCTTTTCCGGCTTTGAAATGAGGCACATATTTCTCGGGCACCTTTACTTTCTCGCCTGATTTCGGATTACGTCCGATGCGTGGTGGTCTGTAATTTAAGTCAAAACTACCAAAACCGCGTATTTCAATGCGCTGGCCCTGGGATAAGCTTTTTGCCATTGCGTCAATAATCATCTTGACGGAGAGCTCAGCATCCTTGGTAACCAGTTGCGGAAAACGTGCCGCAAGTCGTGTTATTAATTCAGATTTAGTCATGAACCTTCCTTATTGCTCTGTATTTTTACTGTCCATTTTGGCTTTTAGTAAAGCACCCAGACTGGTGGTGCCAGCGTTTGCAGGCGTTTTAATTTTTTGCATAGCACTGGTTTCATCTGATTTGTCTTTCGCTTTAATCGAAAGATTGATCGTGCGATTCTTGCGATCAATGTTGATGATCATGGTTTCAACCTTGTCACCTTCTTTGAGGTGTGTGCGAATGTCTTCAACACGATCACGCGAGATTTCTGATGAGCGCAAGTAGCCTTCAACGTCATTCCCCAGCGTAATGACAGCACCTTTGGCGTCGATTGATTTGACGGTGCCTTCGATGATGCTGTTTTTATCGTGCTCGGCAACGAAGCTGGTGAAAGGATCTCCTTCCATTTGCTTGATGCCTAATGAAATGCGTTCACGTTCAACATCGATGGATAAAATCACGGCTTCAATTTCATCGCCTTTCTTATAATTTAGCACGGCTTCTTCGCCCGGTTGATGCCAGGACAGGTCAGATAAATGTACCAGGCCATCGATATTGCCGGGTAAACCGATGAATACGCCAAAGTCAGTAATTGATTTGATTTGTCCACTGACTTTATCGCCTTTGTCATGATTTGCGGCAAATTCTTCCCATGGATTGGTCTGGCATTGTTTCATGCCCAGAGAAATGCGGCGACGTTCTTCATCGATTTCAAGAATCATGACTTCAACTTCATCGCCAAGTTGCACAATCTTGGATGGATAAACGTTTTTATTGGTCCAATCCATTTCAGATATGTGTACCAGTCCTTCGATACCTTGTTCAATCTCGATGAATGCACCGTAATCGGTTAAGTTGGTCACTTTACCAAACAGGCGTGTGCGCGCTGGATAGCGTCGTGACAGACCTACCCATGGATCTTCGCTCAGTTGTTTCATGCCCAGGGAAACACGATTTTTCTCTTGGTCAAATTTAAGTACTTTGGCAGTGACTTCGTCACCAATGTTAACCACTTCTGATGGGTGCTTAACGCGACGCCATGCCAGGTCGGTAATGTGCAGCAAGCCATCGATGCCACCCAGGTCGACAAACGCGCCGTAATCGGTAATATTTTTGACAATACCCTGAACAACCGCACCTTCCTGCAGATTCGACAATAAGGTTTCGCGATCAGCGCCTTGTGATGCTTCCAGGACAGCACGGCGAGAAACCACCACATTGTTGCGTTTGCGATCGAGCTTGATCACTTTGAAGTCCATTTCCTTATTTTCGTAAGGAGTGGTGTCCTTGACTGGGCGAATATCCACCAACGAACCCGGTAAAAAAGCACGAATACCATTGATCATGGCGGTCAAACCACCTTTAACCTTGCCATTCACCATGCCGGTTACAATTTTGCCCGTTTCCATGGCTTCTTCCAGATCATGCCAGGCAGTCAGGCGCTTGGCTTTGTCGCGGGAGAGGCGTGTCTCGCCATAGCCATCTTCCAGAGATTCAATGGCAACGCTGATAAAATCACCCGGCTTAACTTCAATTTCGCCACGATCATTTTTAAATTCTTCGACAGGAATGAAGCTTTCAGATTTGAGTCCGGCGTTAACGACAACGATATTGTAGTCAACACGAACCACTTCGGCGGTGATTACCTCACCAATGCGCATTTCCTGACGAGAGAGGCTTTCTTCAAAGAGTGCGGCAAAACTTTCGGGGGATTGTTGGGTTGCAGTGGAAGCTGTAGTCATTATAAAAATACCTGATTAATGTCCCAACTAGATTTGCAGCTAGCGGGCTGGGTTAGTTAATAAAATGTCTGAAGGTGTTGAATCTATTCTTATTTGCGATACTAAGAAATAATGTCATTACACATTCAAACTCGGTTTTTTGCAAAGATTTCATTATACCAGGAGAGAACGGTGTCTTGCGCCTCAGATATGGTTAGTGAAGTTGTGTCCAGTAATCTTGCATCCATCCCTTGTTGCAAGGGAGCGATACTGCGATTGCTATCACGGTCATCACGTTTTTGAATATCCTGCAATAAGTCTGCGATGTTAGCATCTATTCCCTTCTCTATCAACTGCTTATGCCGTCTTTGCGCACGGATCTCCGCGCTAGCGGTAAGAAAGATTTTAAGAATGGCATCGGGAAAAATCACGGAACCCATATCGCGCCCATCAGTCACCAATCCAGGCGGTTGACGAAAAACGCGTTGGCGTTCGGTTAATGCCTCTCGAACTGACGAATAAGCAGCTATTTGAGAAGCCAGAATACCGCATTGCTCTGATCGGATCTCATTGGTAACCATTCGACTATCCAGACTGACTGCTTCATCCTCAAAACTGACATTTAAGTTTCTGGCAAAGTGAGCGAGTAAAGTTTGATCTTCAATATTGGCATGGGATTGCAACGCTTTTAAAGCAATCAAGCGATACAGAGCGCCACTATCCAAGTAATGGAATCCAAGCTTCTTGGCAACCAGTTGCGCAATAGTGCCTTTGCCGGATGCCGAAGGGCCGTCAATGGTGATGACGGGAATTTCATTTTTTTGCATTGGGTTATCTCGTTCTTTGAATAGAGGGAGGAATAAAAACTATTTCAATTCAGTCTGGGCTATCTGTGAGAACACTTCGAAATATTCCGGAAATGTTTTTGCGACGCAATCAGGATCATTGATGCGTACAGGCGCTCCCAGAGAGACCAGTGAAAAACACATCGCCATGCGATGATCATCGTAGGTATCAATGGCCGCGTGCGGAGTCAGGTCGTTGATGGGAGGTGTTACGCGCAAGTAATCTGTTCCCTCCTCGATGGTTGCGCCTAATTTACGCAGTTCGGTGGACATGGCAGCAAGTCGATCGGTCTCTTTTAGGCGCCAACTGGCAATGTTACGCAACGTTGTTGAGCCTTCTGCAAATAGCGCAGCAACCGCAAGCGTCATGGCGGCATCAGGAATATGATTGCAATCCAATTCAATAGCGAGCAGGGGTTTGCCGGTGCGGCTGGATGTGTTGTTGCTTGCCTCAATCCAGTTTTCACCCATAGTAATTTGCGCTCCCATCATTTCCAGCGCGGCAGCAAAGCGAACGTCCCCTTGGGCGCTATTGCGACCAACTCCCTGAACGCGCACCGGACCGTTTCCAATAGCGCCCGCGGCCAGAAAATAGGAGGCTGAGGAAGCATCACCTTCAACCGTAACATGTCCTGGGCTTTGATAATTTTGTCGCTCAGGTATTCTAAATTGCTGCCAGTGGGTGTGTTCGACTTGTATTCCAAAAAGCCGCATTTGGGCAAGAGTGAGTTGAATATAGGGTTGAGAAATTAAGGTTCCGGATACGTCCACAATGGATTCTTTGGTTGTCAATGGTAATGCCATCAGTAGTCCGGTTAGAAACTGACTGGAAACATTGCCTTTTACAGTGACCTGGTTGATGCGGTTGGCGGGATGCATGTCGACCGATTTGATTTCTAAGGGTGGAAAACCGGTATTGCCAAGGTACGTAATGTTTGCGCCGAGTTGACGCAACGCATCGACCAGGTCCGCAATGGGACGTTCATGCATGCGCGGCACCCCGGATAATCGATAATGTCCTTGCATCAGAGAGAGTGCTGCGGTCAGTGGGCGGAAAGCGGTACCCGCGTTACCAAGAAATAAGTCAACTTTTGCGACTGGAAATATGCCTTTGCTTCCAATGATGGAATAATCGTTTTTGGCAGTTTGAGTAATAGAAATGCCAAGTCTGGTCAGTGCTTCCAGCATGCGCGCGGTATCATCAGAAGCGAGCAGTTCATGAATATGAGTTGTGCCTTCTGCTAATGCAGCTAATAAAAGAATTCGATTGGAAATACTCTTTGATCCCGGCAATTGCACAATACCCCGGGCAGCTTTGACAGATGGGAGATCAAGCCATTTCATGGTGTTTGAAGTGTAAAAATTAACAGATAATATCCCATAAAAACATTCAAAGAATAATTTTATTGATCTGTAAGAGAGTAATCATCGGTTGAAATTGCTCACAGAGATTCATTAAATTTGGAAAAATCTTTATTAAACTATCCTGTTTAAGGTAATCTATCGCAGTAGATTTTTAATGAAGAGCGCTCGCTGAATTTGAGCTGCTTTTAAAAGATACCGTTACCTGACGCCAGATTGCGTCGGCACAGGTCAAATTGTCATACTATTTTTAAAAAGAGGTTGATTCATGGAAGATGCAGAAATTGCCCTAATGTTTTCTCTACTCGCTATTCCTGTCGCTATCTGGTTACAGTTGTGGGTAAAGAATCGCAGAGAGAATCGAAAGAATGTTCTAGGTGAAGAAGAGTTTGAAAGTACAGCGCGTGCTTTTGTTTCTATTCTTTTGGAAGGAACTGCCATTGTGGGTGGACTCATTATGATCATTATGGGTTCCGGCGGAGTCATTAAGTACATCATAAACTTTTATACTGCGTGATGTTTCTGAAATAGCAATCAAGCAGGATATTCGAGTCTTACCTAACCTCGAATATCCTTTTTTATTTGATTGAATAATGTGGTTGTGTGGAAGTGGCGAGTAGCTTCGGTTTACTCTTGTGGTTGTTCAACCACAGCGCTCGGTGTTTTAGTTTTTGATTGTCTAGTTTTAGGTTTGGTTTCGGTCGCTTTCTTGGGAGCCTTTTGTTCAAACTCAAAACCAATCTTCCCATCTGCATTTCTGACCAAATAAGCTGAAAATGGCCTGCCTTTTTTAGAAATGAATTTAGTGAGAAGATCTGTTCTGCCTGATTCCAGCAGCTTGGTGACTTGTTCACGTTCAATTGGGCGTTCAAGAATAATTTTTCCAGTTTTGAAGTTGCAAGTGCGTGCTGCTCCAATAGATTTCTCGCATACATAATGAAGTCCATGTTCATATACCGCATGACTGCATTTAGGACATGGACCTAAAGAAACTTGTCCACTGAAATCGACTTCCTCTTGTTCTTCTTCGTTATTACCGAAATCAAATTTCATTTCGAAAGTATCGGTAAGTTTGATAATGGCATTAAACGACTGTCCCATCCTGCTCCGGAATCCTTGTAAGGGACCCACTTCACGTTGGGTAATTAAGGTTTCCATTTCTTCGATTTCAAATTGGCGTCCCGCCAAAATTTTCCATAGTGCAAAATCGCATTTCTGGCACTGAAATTTTTTGTAAGTTTCATGCACAATCCCGCCGCATTTGGGACAGGGCGATTTAAGTACGGAGAAATCACCGGCGATAGTTTCTCCACGGTTGTTTTTGGCCTGTTCAACCATGTGGCGTGTCATTTCGGCAATTTTTTCCATAAAAGCGCTACGCTTTAATTTGCCTTGTTCAATTTGACGTAATTGAAATTCCCAATTGCCGGTTAATTCAGGTGAAATTAATTCAGGTACTTTCAGGCCACGCAATAGTGTGATTAGTGAAAATGCCTTTGCTGTTGGGTGAAGTTCGCGTCCCATTCGTTGCAGATAATTTTCAAATACCAATCCTTCAATGATGGCCGCGCGGGTTGCCGGTGTGCCCAGACCCTTTGCGCTCATGGCTGCACGTAGCTCCTCGTCTTCAACGAGCTTGCCAGCGCCTTCCATGGCAGACAGTAACGTGGCTTCGTTGAATCTTGCCGGTGGGCGAGTCTGGTTGGCGATGATTTTGATTTCTTCAGTCGTAACAGGCTGTCCGGGGGTAATTGCAATGAGCGTGGCGTTATCTTCCAGATCATCGGTTTTGACTGATTTGCCATAAACGATTTGCCATCCGGGATTAACCATGACTTTGCCTTCGGTTTTAAAAGGCTCATTTTCAACCCGGGTGATACGAGTGGTCAGCAGAAATTCAGCGGCTGGGAAGAAAATTGCCAAGAAGCGCTTGGTAACCAAGTCATATAATTTTGCTTCGGCTTCATTCAGTTTTGTCGGATTCAATGAAGTCGGGATGATGGCAAAGTGGTCTGAGATCTTCGCATTATTGAAAATACGTTTGTTGGGAATAACCCAGTTTGATGCCAGAATCTGCTGGGCAAAATTTCCATACTCGGTATTACCCAAACTTTGTAAAGTATCTTTAACGGTAGCAATATAATCTTCCGGTAAAGCGCGTGAATCTGTCCGTGGATACGTCAATACCTTATGTTTTTCATATAATGCCTGGGCCAAGCCGAGTGTGGTTTTGGCAGAAAAACCAAAGCGACTGTTGGCTTCTCGTTGCAAGCTGGTCAAGTCATAAAGCAAGGGGCAAATTTCTTTGCTGGGTTTGCTTTCTTCATTGACACTGCCAGGTTTGTCTTGGCATTTATCACGAATGACTTCGGCTTTGGCTTGCTCCCAAAGCCTCTCAGGCTTTAGTTCTTGATTAACTTTATCTTTGCTGAATTTTTCATCAAACCACTTGCCGATATAATGACCAGCGTCAGTTGCAAATGTGGCATGAATTTCCCAATAATTCTGTGGGCGAAATTTTTTTATTTTTTCTTCGCGCTCGACAAGAATGGCTAAAGTTGGAGTCTGAACCCGCCCAACAGTGGTTTTATGAAATCCACCTTCTTGTGAATTAAAAGCAGTCATGGCACGCGTGCCATTGATTCCGACCAGCCAGTCTGATTCTGAGCGACTGACAGCTGCTTCAGCCAGCGATTGCACTTCGGAGTTGTCTAATAATTTGGTAAATCCATCGCGAATGGCATCAGGTGTCATGGATTGCAGCCAAAGCCGCTTAATGGGCTTATTGGTGCCGACGTGGCGCACGATATAATAGAAAATTAACTCGCCTTCACGTCCCGCGTCACATGCATTGATGATAACTTCAACGTCCTTGCGTTTGATGAGTTTGCTCAGCAGCTTTAAACGCGCGGAGGTTTTTTCAATGGGATTTAAATCAAATCGTGGTGGTATAACCGGTAAATTAGTAAAACTCCATTTGCCGCGTTTTACTTCGAATTCTTCTGGGATAGCGAGTTCTAGCAGATGCCCCACCGCTGAAGATACGATATATTGATCGCTTTCAAAGTAGTCCGTGTGCTTGGTGAAATTACCCAGTACCCGAGCGATGTCTGCGGCAACAGAAGGTTTTTCAGCAATGATTAGAGATTTACTCATGAATTTCCTGTGAGTGATCACGCATTATGAATGCTTGGTTAAGCATGTTCGTTATTGCTGAATGGCTATAAAGAATAATGATGGCAAGCATATTTAATGGGTGTATTAAACACTTTCAATTCGGATTGCCGTTTGGTTACGGCAAGATAAAGAATACGATTAAGTATTAATGCCGGTAATGAGAGTCGCTGACGATCAGTAATTTCTCAAGTATGGTGTCATCAGTCAGCTGATTTTGGATCCAGAGCTCGGTGAGTACAATCAATTTAATTTTCTCGAGACTGGATGAATTCTCATCCATCGCCAACACCCGGTCAATCAACAATTCACGTTGTAATGGATTAATGATGTTGGCTTGTTCCAGAAAACAAATGAATCCTCTGCCTTCGGTATCGATTCTTTCCATTTCATAATTGGTATAGCAGCGAAAGGAGTCATTCTCAGCAAAACTGGCCGGATAATTGCCGGTGTCATGTCGTGCAAGCTCTGAGAGCCAATCAAGCGTCTCAGTAATATCTTCATCTGCAAACCCAGCCATGGTGAGTTTACGAGTCAACGTCGCAGAATCCGGATAGCTGCCCGAATCAAAGTAATTTTCAAATAAATAAACGAGTATTTCGAACATATTGTGTTTAATAAGTTGCAAGTATGTTTACAGGATTTGCAATTTCTAGATGGCTTTTCGTCAGGCGTTATTGGATTCTTTGGTAGCATCCACCTGGTAAACTACTAACCTGACCGTCAAGCTCTAGCGTTAATAGCATGGCTGATACTACTTCAGCCGTCAAGCCACTACGTACACACAAAGTGTCAATATCTACGGTATCATAGCCTAGATGTTTGAGTAATACGGTGTTTTCAGCTGATTGCTCAGTAATAAATTCTTCATGTTTACGACTATTTGTACTCGTGATTAATGGTAGGTAGCTGAGCTCATCCAAAATATCTTGCGTGCTTTCTACCAGTTTCGCGCCTTGTTTAATCAGAGCATGACAACCTTTCGATAGTGGAGAATGGATTGAGCCGGGAATGGCCATCACTTCGCGCCCTTGATCCAGAGCTTGGCGCGCTGTGATTAGAGATCCGCTGCGTAATGCGGCTTCTACCACCAAGCATCCTTGACTCATGCCGCTGATAATCCGATTCCTGCGTGGAAAGTTTCTGCCTATAGCAGGTGTGCCGAGTGGAAATTCGGAAATCAACGCGCCTTCTTTGGCTAATTTATGAGCCAATGGGTGATTTTTGGCCGGATAAACAATATCCAGACCGGTGCCGACAACTGCGATGCTGCCAGCAGAGCCGCGCAAGCCGCCATGATGAGCGGCCGTATCGATGCCTAGTGCCATGCCGCTGACAATGCAAAGCCCGGCATTGCTGGCTGCTTCAGAAAAGGCTTCAGCATTAGATAAACCCTGTGGAGTAGCGTTGCGGCTGCCAACAACCGCTAAAGCGGGTCGTTTCAGGAGTTCTCTGCACCCTTTGAAATACAGGAGAGGCGGTGGAGTGGGAATATTCAGTAGTTGTGCAGGATAATCCGCATCAGCTAAGGTTATGACCGCGTTGTTGGGATCTTCTAACCATTTGAGTGTGCTGGCAATCTTATTGGGGTCTGCGCCTTGTTTGATGCGCTTGGCAATAGGCGCTTTTACGATCCGCTCGAGTGCTGTGGATTGCATCGAAAAGATTGCGATGGGATTGCCAAAAGCAATCAAAAGTCGCCGAATGGATTCGCCGCCCAAACCATCAATCAGACTGAGACTGAGCCAGGATTCAATGTCCGGTGCATGTTTCATGAATGAAATGCGTCAGCTTTAGGGGGTTTTAACAGCATCCAGGATTTTAATAGATTGTGTGCTTTGCACGACCAATGCATAGGCTAATTTCTCAAAAACACGAAATACGAATACCAGTCCGGTTCTTTCGTCAGGCAGTTGTACAGTTTCCTCTTCGAGATTTTTGGTTTGACTTTTTCGATAGATGGCAAGCACATGACCCATTTCCAAGCCATCCAGTTCACCTTTGTTAAGTGTGATGATGGCGCCTTTGCCGATTTCGGTGACGCCACCATAGACAGAAATGATTCGTCCACTGATTGCAGAATCTGGTGCGTGGGGTACGTAATTATTGAAAATGGTGTCAGGCGAGGGTACCAAGCGGTCTCCTTTGAGAATTTCTTCTGAGGCGCGCGTAATGGTAACAGTGCTGATGTCAGCGAAAGCGCTGGCTTTGACATTGCCTAGGTAGGTTGCTTCATAGCCGAGAATCTGATCTTCATTATCAGGATCTTTTAGTGCCTTTCCGGGGCGGAAAATTTGCCATGCTGAACCTTTGTCTTCTGGCAGTCCACTGACATAAACTATATTTCCCGCGCTTAAAATAACGCGATTTTCACTGGAGCCAAGTATATAAGGCGCATTGATCAGACCATCTTTTTCAATGACCAATGGTTGACTCAGAAAAGGTTCAATTGCGCTTGCTGGAATGCTGGGAATAGCAGCTGTGCTGGATTGCTCTGTGCGTATTTGAGGGGAAAGCTTGACCGTTTTCAGACCACCTCTGTCCTCAGCCAGACGCAAACGACTGCCATGTGATGTTTTGTCCAGAATCACGATGTCACCAGGATAAATCTTGTGCGGATTTTTGACCTGCTCACGATTAAATCCCCATATCTCGGGCCAGCGCCAGGGGTCTTTTAGAAACCGGGAAGCGATCCCCCATAAAGTATCGCCGGGGACGACAACGTAGTGATCGGGAGCATCGCTCCGCAGTATAATGTTTGCAGCTTGAGCTGGCGCAACAGAAAGCAGGCCTAGTAAGAAAATCATAGATATAATAGGCATTCGCATAATTGACTCCAATGGCAGGTTATAGAGCGCGCAGAATAACGGGCTAATGATAAGGTCTAAATAAGCATTTGGTTTATAAATCTACATAATTTTTTATGGCTATATTAAAAATATTACAATACCCCGATGAGCGGTTGCATACTGTAGCGGTTCCTGTTGTTCAAGTCACTGATAAAATCCGCTCGTTAATACAGAACATGGCTGAGACGATGTACGCAGCTCCTGGAATAGGACTGGCAGCTACGCAAGTGGATGTGCATCAGCGCATAATTGTCATCGATACTTCTGAAACACACGATCAGTTGCTGGTTCTGATCAATCCTGAAATTATTGCTAGCCACGGTGTTTCTGATTATGAAGAAGGTTGTTTATCTGTTCCGGGTATTTATGGGAAGGTAAAGCGAGCGGAGGCTGTTACCGTGAAGGCTTTGAATGCCGAAGGAGAATCCTTTGTTCTGGATGCCAATGGATTGTTGGCAATCTGTATTCAGCATGAGATGGATCATTTAGTGGGTAAAGTGTTTGTTGAGTACTGGTCACAACTTAAGCAAATACGGACTCTGGCAAAACTCAAGAAAAAGCAACGCAGTACAATGTGATCAATGATTTCAGGGGAAAATGGCGGGGTTCGCATGATAGGACTCACCAAATCAATGTTTTTCCAATGTAAATAGCGCTGAATTACTGTTTCATAATCTAACTGACAAATGGCTTACAAAACATCCTTAAGATGAAAATTATTTTCGCTGGAACACCTTTGTTTGCGGCCATTGCACTGGATGCTCTGATAAAGGCGGGGCATGAGATTAATTTGGTGCTGACTCAACCGGACCGTCCTGCCGGTAGAGGGATGAAGACTGCATCCAGCGCAGTCAAGCTGCTGGCTCAGCAGCATAAGCTGGCATTGTTACAGCCATTGACACTTAAAGCTGCTGACATACAAGTGCATTTGCAGTCATTGCATGCAGATGTGATGATTGTTGCTGCATATGGGCTTATTTTGCCGCAAGCTGTGCTCAGCATTCCTCGTTTGGGCTGCTTGAATATTCATGCCTCATTATTGCCGCGCTGGCGGGGTGCCGCGCCGATTCAGCGGGCTATTCTGGCGGGAGATCATGTGACAGGTATCACGATTATGCAGATGGATGCAGGATTGGATACGGGGGCCATTTTATTGCAACATAACATAGTCATCGCGCAGAATGACACCACGCAATCGCTGCATGACAAACTTGGTTTTCTGGGCGCGCAAAGTGTCGTGGAAGCGCTGATGCTGCTGCAACAAGAAAAGCTGACTCCTGTTGCACAAGATGAGGCGCTAGCATGCTATGCAGCTAAAATTAAAAAAGCGGACGCAGAGATTGATTGGCAACAGACTGCCGAACAGTTGGATCGCGTTGTGCGAACATTTAATCCTAGTCCCGGAGCCTTTGCTTATTTTCAAGATAATCTATTGAAGATTTGGCAAGCAAGCGTGGTTAACGGAAGAGTAGGCCAACCGGGAGAAATTATCGCGGCTGATCGAGACGGTATCGTCGTGGCTTGTGGCTCGGGTTTGTTGCGGATTGAAGTGATGCAAAAGCCCGGTGGCAAGAAGTTGAGCGCTGCTGACTATCTTTCTGGCAACAGCATGCAACCCGGCGAATATTTTGCTGCAATAAATCATTCGTCACTCGATCATGATTAAAGCACAACTGACCGCAGCTTCTGCGGTAACCAAAGTGCTGGCCGGAGCAAGTTTGACCGGGGTTTTGCAAGAAGCTTGGCGTGATGACCCAACGTTGTCGAAACAGCAAAGGGGCGCTATTCAAGATTTAAGCTATGGCGTACTGCGTTTTTATGGGCAACTGGAAACAATTCTTGGTTTGTTATTAAAGAAATCATTGCGGGACAAGAGCCTGCATCATTTGCTGCTGGTAGGTTTATACCAACTGCAATATAGCAAGACGCTGGCACATACCGTTGTGGATCAGGCAGTGACCGCATCGCGTTCATTGGCGCATGGAGAGGGAATGCAAGGCTTGGTCAATGCCATTTTGCGTAATTTTATCCGGCAACGTGAAAATCTGCTGATGAAAGCTGCTGAAAAAGAAATTGGGTGCTATTCGCATCCACAATGGTGGATTGATAAATTGCGTTGGCAATATCCACAAAATTTTCGGGCGATACTGGAAGCAAATAACAAGCACCCTCCCATGACTCTGCGAGTTAATCAACGTAACATCAGTATTGACGATTATCGAAAGCGATTGTTAGAGCAGAATATGTGTGCAGAATGGCTGTGGGGCGGCGCTCTTCAGTTGACTCAGCCAGTGATGGTGGAACATCTGCCCGGTTTTAATGACGGCTTGGTGACTGTGCAGGATGCGGGCGCTCAGTTGGCAGCGCCATTTCTGGATGTTCGAGACGGCATGCGTGTGCTGGATGCCTGTGCGGCGCCAGGAGGCAAGAGCACTCATTTACTGGAATTGGCGGATATATCGTTGACTATACTGGATAATGATTCGGGCAGATTAGCTCAGGTACGGCAGAATCTGGATCGCATGCATATGACCGCGGAACGGTTGGTGTGTGGGGATGCATCAAATCCCGATGAATGGTGGGATGGTCAGTTGTTTGACCGTATTTTGGCAGATGTGCCTTGTTCCGCATCAGGTGTGGTGTGCCGCCATCCCGACATTAAATGGTTGCGGCGCGAGAGCGATCTAGCGAAGTTTGCAACAAGTCAACAAGCAATCCTTAATGCTTTATGGAAAATTCTGGAAAGAGGTGGTAAGTTGCTTTATGTCACTTGCTCAATCTTTGCTGAAGAAAATACAATGCAGATAGCGAAATTTCTCAAACATCATCCTGATGCATGTTCATTGCCCCTTTCAGGGGCGACGATGGTTGATGGACAATTGTTGCCCGATGATCGACATGATGGTTTCTTTTATACCTTGCTGCATAAAGTTTAGCCAAATGATGCCGCGCGCACAGTTCCTGCCCTTCTATATCATATGCTTATTTTTGATGCTGCTAATGCCATTTGCAGTTACTCAAGCAGAGAGCATACAGATAAAGTCTGTCAATTTGGCGGCAGTTGGACAAGGTTATGAAATCAGTGTGGATTCTGACATTGTGCTTAACTCTACCCTGGAGCAGGCGCTTGAAAAAGGCATCGTGCTTTATTTTGTCACTAAATTCAGTTTGATAGATTCCAGCTGGTACTGGCTTGACGAAGAAGTGGCGCGTGGTAAATCCAGGGTTGGATTGAGGTATTATGCGCTTACTCGCCAATATCATTTGAATCATCCTTCATTTTCACAAACTTTTAACACATTACAGGAAGCGCTAAAGGCTCTGGGTCAGTTGCATGATTATTCATTGACCGTCAAGTCCGAATTAAAGCCAGATATTGAGTACACTGCCTCATTACGTGTTTGGCTTGATTTGACGCGAATGCCTAAGCCATTCCAGGTAGAAGCATTGGGTTCCAAAAAATGGGATCTGAGTTCTGACAAGCTGGAATGGCGCATGAAATTGCCTGCACCGGATCAACCGTTTCAAATTAAAGGCCAGTAATGAAATATGTGCTCATTATTGGCGCAGGATTGGGGGCCGTCATGCTTTTCTTGCTGGCGACGGCTGGCGCCAATACCGAGTTCTTTGAACGAAAATACCGCTTATTGTTGGGTATCAATATCGCCTTCGTATTATTTCTCATGGTTATCGTGGGATTTTTATTATGGCGATTCAGACGTCGGCTCAAGTCGGGTGTTTTTGGATCTAGGCTGGCACTACGTTTGATGCTTGTTTTTTCATTGATGGCGATACTTCCGGGTGCTTTGGTGTATGCAGTATCTGTTCAATTCCTCGAGAAAAGTATTGAATCCTGGTTTGATGTTAAAGTGGATCGCGCTCTTGAAGGAGGTTTGAGTTTGGGGCAGACCATGCTTGAGAACTTGTTGAGTGAATTGGAAAAAAAAGCGCAAGCGACGGCATTGGCATTGTCTGAATCTTCCAATCCCCCTTTATTGTTGCTCAATGAATTGCTGCTGCAATCACAAATTGAAGAAGCAACTTTGTTTAATCAGGATGGAAAAGTCATCGCATTTTCCAGTGAAAGTAATTTGGCGTTGTTTCCTGAGAAGCCTAATGCGGCTGTGATGCGTCATGTAAGAATGCAGAAAGCGTATAGCGCAGTCGAGACTATTACGGGTAAAGGCTTATATTTGCGCGTAGTGGCTCCTGTTAATGTTTTGAGCTTGAAAGAAGATATCAGGGTGCTGCAGTTGCTTCAACCGGTTCCGGTGCAATTGGCAAAGGATGCCGAGAGAGTTGAAGCTGGATATCAGGATTATCAGGAGCTTTCTTTGTCACGTCAGGGATTAACCCGATTGTATAGCGTTACGCTGACGCTGGCATTGTTGCTGGCATTATGTTCGGCGTTAGCGACTGCGTCGTTGCTCAGCGAGAAATTAAGCGCTCCACTGGGTATGCTGGCGGAGAGCACGCGTGCCATTGCGCAAGGGGATTACAGTCGTCGTCATATGGTTCAGAGCCGGGATGAGTTGGGGGTGTTGACAGAATCCTTTAATTTGATGACGCAGCAACTGGAAGAAGCGCGAGCGATCGCGCAGCATAATCAACAGGAAGTGGAAAGCGCGCGCGCGCATCTGGAAAGTATTTTGGCCAATCTTTCATCGGGTGTGCTGGTGTTCGATGCTCAATTGATGTTGTCCAAAGCAAATCGCAGTGCGGAGCAGATACTGCAAGTGCCGATGATCAGTTTGGATGGCTCAATCATTGAAGGGTGCGTGGATAATGAATCCCAACTTAATGCACTGGTTGCCGAAATCAGAGAAGGATTTAATTCTGGAGAAACGGGTGTGTGGCAGCGTCAGTTAACGCAAACAAGCGAAGGCAAACATCAAGTGTTGCTGTTAAGGGGGACGCGATTGCCGGAAATATCGGGCGGGGGCGGTGTAGTGGTTTTTGATGATATTACTAATCTGCTGCAAGTACAGCGTGCGGTTGCGTGGGGTGAAGTCGCTCGCCGACTCGCGCATGAAATTAAAAATCCGCTGACGCCTATTCAATTGTCCGCCGAGCGAGTGCAGCACAAGTTGATCAATAAGTTAAATGAAGACGATGCCAGAATTTTGCGACGTTCTACCGAAACAATCGTCAATCAGGTAGAGGCGCTGAAAAGGATGGTCAATGAATTTAATCAGTATGCCCGCGTTCCTGAATTAGAATTACGCCAGCTGGATTTCAATCGTTTGGTGCGTGAGGTGTTGACTTTGTATGAGGCAACAAACATGGCCGCGGATCAGAGTAAGCATGTGCAAATTAGGCCGGCATTGGCGAACGATTTGCCGATGGTCAGAGGAGATTCCGCGCAGCTGCGTCAAGTGCTGCATAACTTATTGCAGAATGCTCAGGATGCGTTGATTGAAACAGTAGAACCGGAGATAGAAGTCAAGACTGAAATGGTGCATGGGGGGGTGCAATTGAGTATCCGCGATAATGGTTGCGGATTCCCGGATGAGATCAGAGCGCGGGTTTTTGAACCTTATGTAACGACCAAATCACGCGGAACAGGATTGGGATTGCCTATTGTTAAAAAAATTGTTGAGGAACACGAAGGTATTATTCATGTTGAAAATATTAAGCCGCGCGGGGCGCAAATTTCAATTATTTTACCAACCGTAGAAAAGAATATATCAATGAGAGAGAACAAGTTGGTATGAAATTAAATGATTGAATGGGCGATTGCAGAGAAGATGGGTAAAATTATTCATACTCGACATCTATCAATAGATTGGATGCATGTTGAATGAACGGATGATTCAAAAAAATGACAGTTGTGAATAAGCTGATTAGATTTTGGCGGTAAAGAGGCGGAGAACACCTTAGATGATAACAAACAATACGATACTTGTTGTTGATGACGAAATTGGCATACGCGAATTGTTGTCTGAAATTTTGCGTGATGAAGGATATCGTGTGGCACTAGCAGAAAATGCTGAACAGGCTCGTGTTTGGCGGAGCCAAACGCGTCCGGATCTTGTGTTGTTGGATATTTGGATGCCTGACACCGATGGAATTACCTTGTTGAAAGATTGGGCCAGCAGCGGTATGTTGACGATGCCGGTCATTATGATGTCCGGACATGGCACGATTGATACTGCGGTTGAGGCGACGCGTATTGGTGCATTTGGATATCTGGAAAAACCGATACCTTTGCAGAAGCTGCTCAGTACCGTTAGTAAGGCTTTGCGAGGAGGGCAAAGCAAACAACACACAGCACTCCTTTCTCTGGCCAGTTTGGGTAAAGGCCCTCTGATTGCCGATCTTAGAAAACGATTGGAGCAAGTTGCAAATCTCAAAACGCCTTTGCTGCTAATGGGAGAGCCGGGCGTTGGGGTGGAGATATGCGCAAAATTTATGCATCGCCCTAATACTCCTTGGGTAGAACCTGAAACACTGACGTCATTAGCCGAATCGCCGCTGGATTTATTGGAGCTTGCGCGTGACGGAGTATTGTTTTTGAAAGATGTTGGTGAGATCAGTAAGTTAGCGCAAAAAGGCTTGTTATTGGTATTGAGTAAGTTGGAGAAATATAATGTCCGATTGGTGTGTGCAACATCTCAGCCATTGGCGGAATTGACGGCGCAAGGCGCTTACCATCCCAAATTATTTGAGGTGTTAAGTAGTCTGAGTATTGGTATTCCGGCATTGAGGGCGCATCGGGAGGATATTCCTGAGTTGGCCAATCAAATTTTGTCGCGCTTTGTCGAATCAGGTGAGGCCGCGTCAACAATCCATTTTAGTACTGCTGCTCTGAATTGTTTGCGCAATTATGACTGGCCAGGCAATCTTACACAGCTTACTGGGGTTGTGCATTCGCTGGCTTTGACTTGTGCTGGGGATGAGATTTCGGTTGAGGCTGTTCAACAGGCAATGGTTTTTCCAGAATCCGCTTCATCTTCAGTTGCTCCGGAAATCCCTCTTGATCTTTCATTGCGTGAAGCGCGTGATTTATTTGAGAAGACTTACTTTGAAAGATTAATAGACCAAGAAAATGGCAATATGACCCGTGTCGCTGATCGAGCCGGGCTTGAGCGCACTCATCTGTATCGCAAAATTAAATTGCTGGGAATTAAATTGCGAGGAAACTGATTCTGCAAGGGAAATTTGCTGCTACTGGATTGGTTTTATGCGCAAAATGCAGTTGTCGTATCCTCTATCTTAAGGGATAATGCTAATTTTGCTTCCGATGCATATTCTTAAATATGCAGTTCGGTCGTTTCTATTTGTTGAAAATTCAAGGGGGTTAGTATCGATGGGTACATTTAAGGATTTTGATGCGCCGGTGTTTAAAGATTTGACCAGTGCGATTCGAGCATTGGCAATGGATGCTGTACAAAAAGCCAATTCTGGCCACCCCGGTATGCCTATGGGTATGGCCGAAATTGCTGAAGTTTTGTGGATTCATCACCTGCGTCATAATCCTAGCAATCCGGAATGGGTTGATCGTGATCGGTTTATCCTGTCCAATGGTCATGGATCCATGTTGATCTATGCATTGTTGCACTTGACAGGTTATGACTTGCCAATGGAAGAAATCAAGAAATTTCGTCAGTTTCATTCCAAAACACCGGGACATCCTGAGTACGGCTATACACCTGGTGTAGAAACCACGACAGGCCCACTGGGCCAGGGCATTACCAATGCAGTTGGCATGGCATTAGCTGAAAAAGTGCTGGCCGCTGAATTTAACCGTCCAGGTTACAACATTGTTGATCATCATACTTATGTTTTTCTGGGTGACGGCTGTTTGATGGAAGGGATTTCTCATGAAGCTTGTTCCTTGGCCGGCACATTAGGCTTAGGCAAACTGATTTGTTTTTACGATGATAACGGTATTTCTATCGATGGTCATGTGGAAGGTTGGTTTACGGACGATACGCCAAAGCGGTTCGAATCCTATGGATGGCATGTAGTTCCTAATGTCAATGGACATGACCCGATTGCAATCGAAGCAGCGATTGAAGCTGCCAAGAAAGTCAATAATAAACCATCAATGATTTGTTGCAAAACGGTCATCGGATTGGGTTCGCCTAATATGGCGAATACTCATTCAGTACACGGCGCTGCATTAGGTGATGCGGAAATTGCGGCGGCCCGTCCGCACATTGGATGGCACCACCCACCTTTTGAGATTCCCCAGGAGGTCTATAGTGCTTGGGATGCAAGAGCAAAAGGTCAAAAACTTGAAACCGAATGGAATCAAAAGTTTGCCGAATATGCAGAAAGGTATCCAACCGAAGCGGCTGAATTTAATCGCCGTATGGCAAGGGAGTTGCCTGCCAATTGGCAGAGTCATGTCGATAGCGTGATCAATCAAGTCAATGCCAAGGCAGAAACGATCGCCAGTCGTAAAGCTTCTCAAAATGCAATTGAAGGTTTGGCACCCGTCTTACCAGAGCTGCTCGGTGGTTCTGCTGATCTGGCTGGATCCAATTTGACTATATGGTCAGGTTCGAAAGGAATTAGTCAGCAGACAGGTGGTAATTATGTTTATTATGGCGTGCGTGAATTTGGTATGAGTGCCATGATGAATGGATTGTCACTGCATGGTGGATTGATTCCTTATGGCGCAACATTTTTGATGTTTTCGGAATATGCTCGCAATGCATTACGTATGGCGGCATTGATGAAAATTCGCAATATATTTGTATTTACTCATGATTCGATCGGCTTGGGTGAAGACGGACCGACCCATCAGCCGGTAGAGCAAACGTCAACATTGCGTTATATCCCTAATATGGATGTATGGCGTCCTTGTGATACGGTGGAATCAACGGTTTCTTGGGCGCGCGCCATCGAACGTAAAGATGGTCCCTCAATATTAATATTCAGTCGTCAGAACTTGCCTTTCCAGAAGCGAGATGCTGCCACGATCAAACTTATTGACAAGGGTGGTTATGTATTGTCCGAAGCAGGAAATGGAAAGCCGCAAGCCATTTTGATTGCAACAGGTTCGGAAGTTGGATTGGCAATAAGTGCGCAAAAAACGTTAGCAGATGAAGGTATTCATGTGCGCGTTGTTTCCATGCCTTGTACCAATATATTTGATCGTCAGGAACCATCCTATAAAGAGGCTGTCTTGCCAAAAGGTATCAACCGAGTCGCTATTGAAGCAGGCGTGACAGATTTCTGGCGCAAGTACGTAGGCTTGGATGGCGCTGTAGTGGGAATGGATACCTTTGGTGAATCGGCGCCCGCGGATGTGTTATTTAAACATTTTGGTTTTACTGTTGAGAATGTGGTTAAGACGGTAAAAGGAATTCTCTAATTTTTATGTAAGCAGTTGTGGGTGATCATTTATTACCCATAAATTAACAGGATTTTTATTTAAGGAGTTTTGGCATGACAATTAAAGTTGGGATTAACGGATTTGGTCGTATTGGGCGTATGGTATTTCGCTCTGCAATACAGAACTTTCCTGATATTGAAATAGTAGCCATTAATGATTTGTTAGAGCCTGATTATCTGGCTTATATGCTGAAACACGATTCAGTGCATGGTCGTTTTCAGGGGGAAATTGCAATTGATGGCAATACCTTAGTTGTCAATGGCAAAAGAATTCGTTTGACAGCAGTTAAAGATCCTTCTGAATTGAAATGGAATGAAGTGGGTGCTGAAGTCGTTGTTGAATCAACAGGCTTGTTTCTGACCAAGGAAACCTGTGAAAAGCATTTGGTAGCAGGCGCTAAAAAAGTCATCATGTCAGCCCCTTCCAAAGATGACACGCCCATGTTTGTTTACGGTGTAAACGATAAGTCCTATAAAGGCGAAAGCATTATTTCCAATGCCTCCTGTACCACAAATTGTTTGGCGCCGATTGCCAAGGTATTGAATGATAAATGGGGCATCAAACGCGGTTTAATGACAACCGTTCATGCTGCAACTGCAACACAAAAAACTGTAGATGGTCCATCGAACAAAGATTGGCGAGGCGGTCGTGGTATTCTGGAAAATATCATTCCATCTTCAACCGGTGCTGCAAAAGCAGTGGGTGTAGTTATTCCTGAGTTGAATAAAAAGCTGACAGGTATGGCATTTCGTGTTCCAACATCAGATGTTTCAGTTGTGGATTTGACAGTTGAACTGGAAAAAGACGCTTCCTATGATGATATTTGCAAAGCAATGAAAGAAGCTTCTGAAGGCACAATGAAAGGTGTTTTGGGTTATACCGATCAGAAAGTGGTATCCACTGATTTTCGTGGTGAAAGCTGCACTTCAATTTTTGATGCTGAAGCAGGAATGGCCTTAGATAAAAGTTTTGTTAAAGTGGTTGCATGGTATGACAATGAATGGGGCTATTCCACTAAAGTGCTGGAAATGGTTCGTACGGTTGCTAAGTAATAATGTGTTAGAGGATATGCAATTGAAAGTGCAACAATAAAACTTTGATTGCTATCTCAACTTTGATATTCAATTAGTTAATATATAAAGGGTAGCTTGGCTATCCTTTATACTTTTCTTTAAGACAATTCTGGAGCTTGCCGTGTCTGTTATTAAACTTGTTGACCTTGATCTCAAGGGTAAACGTGTATTTATACGCGCTGATCTGAATGTGCCTGTGAAAGATGGCAAAGTGACATCCGATGCGCGCATTACTGCCTCAATGGCGACCATTAATCACTGTCTCAAACAAGGTGCTAAGGTGATGGTGACTTCGCATCTGGGGCGTCCTGAAGAAGGACTATGGACTGAAGAAAATTCACTCAAACCTGTAGCCGATAATATAGCGGAGCGTCTGAATAAACCAGTGCGCTTAATTAAAGATTGGGTGGAGGGCGGTCTTGAGATAGCCGATGGTGAATTGGTTGTGTTGGAAAATTGCCGTATAAACAAGGGTGAAAAGAAAAATTCAGAAGAAACTGCGCAAAAATATGCAAAATTGTGCGATGTCTTCGTGATGGATGCTTTTGGTACTGCGCATCGTGCAGAAGCATCAACGCATGGTATTGCCAAGTATGCGCCGGTGGCATGTGCGGGGATTTTGTTAACTGAAGAATTAGAAGCATTGACCAAAGCATTGCTCAATCCGGCACGGCCGATGGTGGCTATTGTGGGTGGCTCCAAAGTTTCAACCAAGCTAACAGTGCTCGAATCTCTATCTGAAAAAGTCGATCAACTCGTGGTAGGTGGCGGTATTGCCAATACTTTCCTGAAAGCAACGGGTAAAAATGTAGGTAAATCACTGTGTGAAGATGATTTGGTACCCACTGCTAAAGCGCTTATGGATAAAATGGCGAAGCGTAATGCATCAATTCCTATTGCAGTTGATGTTGTGGTAGGGAAAAAATTCGATGCGAATGAACCTGCTGTACTAAAAGATGCAGGTGATGTGAATGATGACGAAATGATTTTTGATATCGGTCCTAAAAGCGCGCAAGAACTGGTTGACATTATTATGCGAGCAGGAACAGTAGTCTGGAATGGACCGGTAGGTGTGTTTGAGTTCGATCAATTTGGCGCCGGAACGGAGAAAATTGCCAGAGCAATCGCAGAAACTAGCGCCTTCACGCTGGCAGGTGGCGGCGATACCATTGCTGCCATTCAGAAATATGATATTTATGACAAAGTATCTTATATATCAACCGCAGGTGGTGCATTCCTGGAATTCTTAGAGGGGAAAAAATTACCAGCTGTTGAAATATTAGAAACGCGCGCCAATTAATCGTAAAGAATAAAGAAGACAATGATTCGAAGAACAAAAATTGTAGCAACACTAGGTCCTGCATGTGGTAACCCAAAAGTACTGGAGCGCATGATTCAAGCTGGAGTTGATGTTGTTCGAATTAACTTCTCTCATGGTACGCGCGAACAACATATTGAGTATGCTGAGATGACACGTTCTTTGGCGCGTGGATTGGGTCATACCGTCGGAGTCTTGGCCGACTTGCAGGGACCAAAAATACGTATTGGTAAGTTTGAGCACGGTAAAATCAGGCTTGAAGTAGGTGATAAATTTATTCTGGATTCGCACTGTGAACTGGGAAATCAGGAAAGAGTCGGATTAGATTACAAAGAGCTGCCTAATGATCTGGAGACAGGTGCTACGTTGATGTTGGACGATGGTCGCATAGTGCTCGGCGTATCCATGGTTCGAAGGCATCAAGTATTTTGCGTGGTTGAGCAAGGTGGCGTGCTGTCGAATAATAAAGGCATTAATCGCAAAGGCGGTGGATTGGGTGCGCCTGCGCTGACCGCTAAGGATATGGAAGATATTAAAACAGCCGCAGCATTTAATGCCGATTATCTGGCTGTTTCATTTGTACGCTCCGGCGATGACATTCGGCAAGCTCGTCAATTAATGCTTGAGGCTGGTGGTAAAAGTATGATCATGGCTAAGATTGAGCGTTCTGAAGCCATCCTTGCATTGGATGATATCGTCGATGCTTCAGATGCCATCATGGTGGCGCGCGGTGATTTGGCCGTTGAAGTGGGAGATGCCGCTGTTCCAGCGCTACAAAAAAAGATGATTCGAGCAGCAAGAGCTAATAACAAATTAGTGGTTACCGCGACGCAAATGATGGAATCCATGATCACCAATCCCATTCCGACGCGTGCTGAGGTATCTGATGTAGCCAACGCGGTATTGGATGGCACGGATGCTGTCATGTTATCAGCAGAGTCGGCAGCAGGTGAATATCCGGTTGAAGCCGTAGAAGCCATGGCTAGGGTTTGTCTGGAAGCTGAGAAGGAATATTTGGTCAATCATGATAAGCGTATGGCCAACACAAGCCCTGCCACGATTGAAGAAGCCATTGCTCGCGCAACCATGTTTACTGCCAGCGGCTTGCAGATACGCGCAATTGCGGCATTGACGCAAAGCGGCGTGACTGCATTGCTGATGTCACGCAGAAGCTCTAAAGTGCCTATTTTTGCATTGAGTCCAAATGCAGAAACCCGAAGTAAAGTGACACTTTTCAGAGGTGTTTATCCGGTGGAGTTTGGAGAAGGGCTCAACGATCCTGAGATTATTCTAAATCTTGCTGAAGATGAGCTACTCAAACGTGGCGTCGTGCGTAATGGTGATATTATGGTGATGACGATCGGCGAACCGGTCGGTAAGTCAGGCGGCACCAATACGATGAAGATTATCAAAGTCGGCGAATGGAAATTAAGACAAGGTGTGGATGCCACGTAAGTTGACCGGCATGCAATGCCGATCAGGAATAACGATAGCAACGGTGAAAAGAATCAAAGATTTTAAAAGAACAAGCGTTTGTATTAAATCAGGATCATATTCAGATAATTTTTTGAAGGAGAATTAAATGGCACTCGTATCATTAAGACAACTACTCGATCACGCGGCAGAAAATGGCTATGGCTTGCCTGCTTTTAACGTTAACAATCTGGAACAAATCCAGGCGATCATGCAGGCGGCTGATGAGTGTAATAGCCCGGTCATTATGCAGGGTTCAGCAGGCGCGAGAAAATATGCCGGTGAAGCATTTTTACGTCACTTAATTGAGGCAGCCGTTGAAGCCTATCCGCATATACCCATCGTAATGCATCAAGATCATGGCGCATCGCCATCCGTGTGTGTCAATGCAATTCGCAGTGGTTTCTCGAGTGTCATGATGGATGGTTCCTTGCAAGCCGACGCTAAAACACCATCTACCTACCAATACAATGTTGATATCACTGCTGAAGTGGTAAATATCGCTCATTCAGTGGGTGTTTCCGTTGAAGGGGAATTAGGTTGCCTGGGTTCATTGGAATCCGGTATGGGAGAGGCGGAAGACGGACATGGTGCAGAAGGTGTGTTATCGCACGATCAACTGTTGACCGATCCGGAAGAGGCTGCCGATTTTGTGCGCAAAACCGGCGTGGATGCGTTGGCGATTGCCATTGGAACCTCTCACGGCGCTTACAAATTTACCCGTAAGCCAACTGGCGACATTCTGGCTATTCAACGCATCAAAGAAATCCACCAACGTATTCCGAACACCCATCTGGTGATGCACGGTTCCAGTTCGGTGCCGCAAGAATGGCTGGAAATCATTCGTCAATATGGTGGTGATATCAAAGAAACCTATGGCGTGCCAGTGGAAGAGATCCAACAAGGCATCAAATATGGCGTGCGCAAAGTGAATATCGATACCGATATCCGTTTAGCCATGACCGGCGCGATTCGTCGTAGTCTGGAAAAGGATAAAAGCAACTTTGATCCACGCAAATTCCTGAAAGAAGCCACCGCAGCAGCTAAAGACATTTGTAAGGCCCGCTTTGAAGCATTTGGTTGTGCCGGACAGGCTGGTAAAATCAAACCGATTTCGCTGGAAAGTATGGCGAATCGCTATGCTAAAGGCGAGTTAAACGCGATTATTAAGTAAGTCAGAACGAGTAGTATTCAATAAGCCTATGATGGGTTGTGACGTTTGCACAATCTATCATAGGCTTAAAATTTAAAAAATTCTGTAGTTTTCCCTAAGTTTTGCGTTCCGATTCGCATCGCCAGAACTCAATTCAGAGTACATTTTTAGTCTTTCTCTATCGGCTGACTCATCCTGTTTTGCGGATCTCAATTGATTTGCTATGATGACAGTTTGACGTAAGCTATTGTGTCATTTCGAGAACCCAATCTAGTTAAGCATCCATAAAACATCGGAGAAATGCTGAATCTATGAGAACTATAAGATTTCTTGCATGGTTGTATATTTTCATTGTGCCTGTGGTATTTGGCGCTATGGATAAGGTTAGCCAAATGACTGCATCAATTCTTGCGGGATGCTTAATTCTGGCATTTGCATACATTGAAAAATTAAGAAATTCAAAGGAGCAGGATTTGAAGCTGAGTTAAGAGATGCTGTAAATGAAGCCTATGCAACAATAGAAAAACTGCAACTTGTTGCGGTAAAACTTTCTGAGCCAATTGTAACTGAGGTTACAATGCACCATCGGAGGTTACAGTATATTCCACTAAAGTATCGCTACGAGCAAATAAAAGAAATAGAAGATAGCCTTCATGATCTTGGTGTTTCAAAGGATCAAATAGATAAAACAACGGAGTTTTTCTATAACACCTACCGCGAAGATCACGTGAAAAAAGTTGTTAATGCTGTCATTCAAGATACAAATGCACCTGAGGAATTAAAGAAAAAATTAGAGGCATATGAAAAAGGCGGAATTCCCGGGGATTATCGTGTCGCGGATGTTGTCGCATCATATAAATACACTCCTTCAAGCGAAACGTCAGAGTTAATTGAAGATTCTAAATATTTTGATGAAGAAAAGAAATTTAGACGTATAGATACATGGCAATAGTACCTAATTAGCAGTTCAGATCGTTCGCTTCGCTCTTTGAGACGGATTAAAGTTCGCCCCTTAACCTGTTTAGGTATCCTGTCAAAAATTAAGGTTAATTCTCAGGAGGAACATAACCCACCGGTTTCTCCGCCCCCGCCCCAAAAAAATGCGCTTCCAGTTGTTCAGCCAGATATTTGCGCGCCTTGATATCTGAAAGATTTAAGCGATTCTCGTTGACCAGCATGGTTTGGTGTTCGATCCATTGATGCCAGGCCTCTTTGGAGACATTTTCAAAGATACGTTTGCCCAATTCGCCGGGATAAGTTTGAAAATCCAGGCCTTCGGCTTCGCGACCCAATTTAATACATTTCACCATTCTTGCCATTTGTGCTCCAGATCAGTCAATAAAGATAATCGGTAAGAAAAAGCCGACATTATGAAAGGTTCACCGCAATCAGTAAACCATTGCTGTGAATTTAAATGACTCCGGTTGAATCACAAGTGTTTGATCAATACCTTCGAGCGGCGTTGATAATTGTATAAATTCTGTTTGGCTTTGGGTAATTCAGCAGGGGTGGCTTCGGTAAAGCCGTGTTCAATAAACCAATGGGTGGCGTGCGTTGTAAGCACAAATAATTTATGGATGCCTTGGGCAATGGTTTTGCTTTCGATATGTTTGAGCAAACGATTGCCGTGTCCCAAGTCACGATAATCCGAATGGATTGCCA
>JAGOKN010000139.1 GCA_017994575.1 Nitrosomonas sp. | reverse complement strand
AATTTTTGTGCTAACTGAACCGGAATACAGTAATTTTTCAATCGATTATCACCGTGTTTGACAATTGAGCCAGCTTTCAGTACATTCAAAACTTATGGAAAAGGTGGTTTATTTTTCCTATACCCCCCTTATCCTATAAATAATAATAGCCTGGCTAATATACATCAAGCGTGCCCCGCTTTAACATTCCGAGCCTGCATTAAACATGAATGTTTACTTCGCTAAAATAAATACCCAGGTGCAGGGCGCTTTTCCGGTTGGATTAATTCTTGATTTGATAATTAAGATCAGGCTAGCCCGAAAACAATGATATAGTACTGACCTAAAAAATAGGAGGTTAAAGAACAATAAGATATCAGTGACTTAACCGTAGTGACGGAGAGCTCACTTAGGAGAATAAAGTGAAGTCTCTTTGGCTTTTGTTACACACTGCGATTTTAAGCGCAATATCTATTAACCCTATTCAGGTGTCTGCAGATCAGCCGGCAACTCAATCAGCCGTTCATGCGGCAACCGCAGAATCAGAAATTACAAGAAAAACAACCTATTTTCAACGTGCTCGTAGTTATTCCACCCACCCTGAGTCTGACCCGCCTCGCTACGTGCGTAACCTGGCTAAAACTGAATATGAAGCATTCAGAAATCTTGACTGGTTAGACGCTGGAATTGATCATCGAACACGCTATGAACTGCGTAATGATGATATTCGCCGCAATCAAGTTTTAACTGATCATCAATTCCTGCTTCGGACTCGAGCCTATATCGGTATCAGAAATATACTCGACCCTTTTCGTATGGCGGTCGAATTTCAGGATTCTCGAGGCTACAACAGCCATTTTCCAAAAGACAATCGTGACTGGAATCCTTTTGAGCTGATTCAGACATATGGCGAATTGTATTTCAAGGACGCTTTAGGCAAGGATGATTTGGGAAACAGTCGTCCGCTCAGGATTCGAGGTGGCCGCATGTCTTGGGAAGCAGTAGACCGGCGATTGCTGGGAAACAATCAATGGCGTAATACCACCAATAATTTTGAAGGCTTCCGTGTCACTTTCGGGCAAGAATCGAATGATTGGGAGCTCGATGCATGGGGAATGCAGCCTGTCATTCGTAACATCAACGAATTTGATGGGCGCAGCAAAGACCAATGGTTTTATGGCGCTGTAGGGCATTGGCGCAAATGGTCTGATGTAATGACAATACAGCCTTATTTCATGGGACTAAAGCAGGATGACAGACATGGGCGGCAAGCTGAGCGGGATATCTATTCCCCTGCCATACGTGTTTACGGGGTCGTGCCCAATACCGGTGTTGATTTCGATTTCGGCGCCATTTACCAGTTTGGTCAGGATAATGGCAGGAAGAAATCGGCCTGGTCTTATTTATTAGAAGTGGGATATTCCATTAAACATGATTGGAAACCAAGATTGAGCGCCTTTTATGGCTTTGTCAGTGGTGATCGTAATCCAAATGACAATACCGATAATCGTTTTGAGCGGTTCTTCGGGTTTGCCCGTCCCTGGTCACCCGATGATTATCTTATTATGGAAAACGTTAAGGCGCCCAAATTAGTGTTTGAATTCTCGCCGCACAAAGATGTATCCATAGATGGCGGTTATAGCTGGTTCTGGCTGGCAAGTACTACTGATCGCTTTAACAATCTGATGAATGTTTCGACTCCTACCGTCTTTAATCGTGACAGCACCGGTCAGAGCGGGGATTTTATCGGGCAATCGATCAACGCTCGTATTAATTACAAGCTGGCTCCTCTGATTGATGTGACGATTGGGTATTCACGTTTTATGAATGGAGGATTTGTAAAAAATAGGCAGCTGGCCGCATTTGGAGAAGCTGATGGGGGCTCCAATTTTTTCTATACAGAAATATCTGTCAGGGCATTTAAGTAGAGCTTACTCAAAAAGTATAAATATTTGATTATATTGAGTAATGGTATATTTTTTGGTAAAATAGTGCACGTAAATATGTGAATTAACACCAAAAGCCGTGCACTATGATTCGTTATGTCAGTCAAAAGCAACTGCCCCTCGAAGGATTTGATACACCGCCAGGCATGATACTTGATCCCACTAATCGCTGGGTAAAACTGAGGGATTGCCTACCGTGGGATGAGTTGTCCGAGAGCTACTATAAGACGTTATGTTCAAATCTGGGCCGCCCAGCCAAAGATGCCGGAATTGTGATTGGAGCGGTGATTATTAAACATAAATTATCGGTCTCAGATGAAGAGACTGTTGAACAGATTCGAGAAAATCCGTACCTGCAATATTTTATTGGTCTGAAAGGTTTTCAAGCGCAGGCGGCCTTTGCGTCCTCATTACTGGTTGAGATACGCAAGCGCATGGGTCAGACAGTATTTGATGAGTTTCATGAGGCGATCATCGAAACGGTTGAACCTCGACGGACAAAGAAGTCAGTCAAAGCAAGTGATGATGACAACGACGGCAATGATGTGTCAAATAGCGGTGATACGGGCAGCAATGACGCGGGTACTGCAATGGAGGCAGACCAATCTTTGGCCGATGAGCTGCCGCGCAATCACGGCAAATTAATACTGGATGCGACCGTTGCAGAACAGGCCATACGCTATCCGACAGATCTTGGACTGCTGAACGAAGCGCGTGAATTAAGTGAGCGTATCATTGATGAACTGCATGCCAAAAGTAACCGGGCACAGAAAAAGAAGCCGCGCACTTATCGCGAGATTGCCAGAAAAGCCTACCTCAGCCTGGTCAAGTTAAGACGGCCATCCAGCAGAAAACGGCGTGCCGGTATCAGGCAGCAATTGCAGTTCCTGCAGCGGAATTTAAAGCATATTGAAGAAATGCTGACGGAATATCCACATGGCACGCCCATACCAATACCCAATGGGTTGTTACGCCGCTACTGGGTATTGCCCCATTTATACCAACAACAATATGAGATGTACAAAACCAACACCAGACGTTGTGATGATCGCATCGTCAGTATCAGTCAGCCGTATATTCGACCCATTATCAGGGGAAAGCCCGGCAAGACAGTGGAATTTGGCGCCAAAATAAGCGTGAGCTTGACAGGCAAAGGGTTGGCACATGTCGACAAGCTGCACTGGGACGCACAGCACGAAGGTCATGATCTTGAAGCGCAAGTTGAAGCCTACAAAAAACGTTACGGCTATTATCCAGAAGTCGTCATTGCCGACACGCTATATGGTTCACGTGATAATCGCAGCTATCTGGAACGCAAGCACATCCGCTTCTCAGGCAAACCACTGGGACGTCCGCCAAAGAGTACACCTGAAAACAAAGATGAGATCAATCGCCTGAAAGCACAACGCCGGCAGGAATATCGCGAACGCATTCCGATTGAAGGAAAGTTTGGCCAAGGAAAGTATGGATATCGACTCAACAATATCCGAGCCAAGCGGGCTGACACCTCTGTCGCATGGATCAATAGCATCTTCCTGGTCATGAATCTGCTCATCTTGGTGCGGGTTTTTATTTGCCTGAGGAATCTTGCTGCCAAAATAGCATCCTGGGTGACAAAAAAAAGCATGCCCAGAGAAATTCCGTTTGCGCGTGACTGCCAATTCATCTCAAACCAGAATTTCTACTTGGCAGCGCGTATCTGATCGCTGTATTTCTGAGTAAGCTCTAAGTAACCTGCAAATGAATCACCCCGGATTTTCCGAAGACTTTTTAGGGAAACGCTGATTAATTGGCTGCATGAGCGAATCACTTCGTTGCGCGGTACTCACGCCTTCGCCTATCTAATTGATAGGTCTCAGTTGCTGGTTCCAGGCGTCTCGCGCTTCATCTCGTTCGCCGAATTAATCAGCGTTTCCTGAGTTCGAGTCAATCTGGTTAACTGCCGATTCAGCTGCGGTTACCGTGCTTTCGATGTACCGGAAAGAGAGCTTGCGGCTGCGGAGGTTAATTCTCTGGCATCTCAATTGCTGGTGCAGTTTTTAAGGCTTGTTCCGCCTTCCAATTCTTGACCATTGCGCCTACGGTGGAAAAGGAACCTCCTGTCATCGCAGTGATAGCGTTTACAGTGACGTTTTTA
>JAGOKN010000068.1 GCA_017994575.1 Nitrosomonas sp. | reverse complement strand
CCGACACCCTCGATAATCTCCCCACCTGGCCTAACAGCCGGATCGATGAATTGCTGCCGTTCGCACCAGAGGCTATTGAAGCATTGTTGAAAGAATGTGGGTAGGTGGTGGGGTTGGAGGGATACAGCAGTCAGGCAGTGCTTGAAGGTGGATGCCATACAAAAACTATTCGTATATTTTCAATTTAACGCTGAACGCGGCTGCGCGGGCGGAATTGAAAGGTCATGCTTATGATTCGCTGTCAGCTGGTACTATTTTCCTGTGCGGAAGAATGATACTTAGGCAGTCATTCAATCAAGACGGCATGACCTAATCTACTACTGGATTACATCTTAGCTAAAACTTCTGCGATCGTTTGTCCCATGAGGGATGGGGTTGGGCAAATCGTGACTCCGAGCTCTTGCAGGATCGCCACTTTTTCCGCAGCGCTTTCACCGGCGGATGAAATAATCGCACCTGCGTGTCCCATGCGTCGCCCTTCTGGTGCTGTCAATCCAGCAATATAGGCAACCAGCGGTTTGCTCATATTTTCCTTGGCAAATTTCCCTGCCTCCACTTCCTGTGGGCCACCTATTTCGCCGATCATCAACGCTACTTTGGTTTCAGGATCTTGTTCCAATTTTTCCAGAATATCACGGTGTGAGCTACCGGGAATCGGATCGCCGCCAATACCTACGGAGGTTGAGATTCCAATGCCTAGCAAGCGCATCTGATCGGCAGCTTCATAACCCAATGTACCAGAGCGGCCGACAACACCGACATTACCACGCACATAAATATGCCCAGGCATAATGCCCAGCATAGCGCGACCAGGACTAATGGTTCCCGCGCAGTTAGGTCCCGTCAGCATCATGCGATCTTCCTTGGGGAAACGGCGCAGAAAGTTCTTCACCGTCATCATATCTTGCGTCGGTATGCCATCGGTGATGGATACGCAAAATTTAATGCCGGCATCGGCGGCTTCCATGATGGAGTCTGCGGCAAATGCGGGCGGCACAAACACAATACTGGCTTCCGCTCCGACCTGATCGACGGCTTCTTCAACGGTATTAAATACCGGCAATCCCAAATGCTTTTGCCCGCCTTTACCGGGAGTAACACCGCCAACCACATTGGAGCCATAGTCAATCATTTCCTGTGCATGGAAAGTGCCAATTCTTCCGGTAAAACCTTGCACAATAATTCGTGTCTTTTCATTGATTAATATCGCCACTTTGTACTCCTAGGCTCTTTGTGCGACGATTTCGTTACGTGCGCGGACTACTTTTTCCGCAGCATCCGCTAACGTATCGGCTGTAATAATCGGCAGGCCGCTATCCGCAATAATACGGCGACCTTCTTCTACGTTGGTTCCCGACAAACGCACCACCAAAGGCAGTTTCATGTCGATGTTTCTAACCGCTTGCACAACGCCTTCTGCAATCCAGTCACAACGATTGATACCGGCAAAAATATTGACCAGCATGGCTTTGACATTTGCATCGGCCAGCACCAGACGAAAAGCTTTTTCAGTACGTTCCGCTGAAGCGCCACCACCCACATCGAGAAAGTTTGCGGGCTCACCACCGGCCAGTTTGATCATGTCCATGGTTGCCATAGCCAGACCGGCGCCATTGATCATGCAGCCGATATCGCCATCCAATCCAACATAGCTTAAACCGGCTTCTGCTGCGGCGACTTCGCGATTGTCCACTTGCGTGTTGTCACGTAATTCTGCAATCCGGTGGCGACGGAATAGTGCATTTTCGTCAAATACCATTTTTGCATCCAGCGCGACGATTTCGTTGTTGGCGGTGAGCACGAGCGGATTAATTTCCAGAATGTTGGCATCCAAATCACGCAGCGCGCGATAACAGCCTTTGATGGTTTTGACGGCATGATTGAGTTGTGCCGGGTCAATATTCAAGGCAAAAGCCATTTTTCTTGCCTGAAAATCCTGCAACCCTACTGCCGGTTCTATATAAATCTTGACGATCGCTTCCGGATTAGTGACGGCCAATTTCTCAATTTCCATGCCACCCTGTGCCGAACCGATCATGATGACGCGCTCACTGGTTCGGTCAATCATGAACGATAAATACATTTCCTTGGAAATGTTGGTTCCGGCCTCAACATACAGCCTTGAACAGATTTTTCCGGCCGGCCCAGTTTGATGCGTTACCAGATTTTTACCCAACAATTCTTCCGCTGCCTTTTCGACTTCAGCATGAGTTCTGCAAACTTTAATCCCGCCGGCTTTACCACGCGCACCGGAATGAATTTGCGCTTTGACGACCCATACATCGCCTTCAATTTCTCTTGCGCGCTGTACGGCTTCCACTACGCTGTAGGCAAGACCGCCTTCAGCAATTTTGACGCCGTATTCCGACAAGATCTCTTTTGCTTGATATTCATGAATATTCAATTCAATTTCCTCAACAATCGCATTAAATACAATTCAGTCATTTTAATTTTATAAATCAACAAACCATAAAGACAAAGGCCGCTGAATGCGGCCTTATCCATTGATTAATTTTTTGCTGCAATAGCTTCCGCTACTTTGACTACATTGTTGGCCATTCTTTCCGATGCCGCATCGATTAAACGGCCATCCAGTGCGGCAGCGCCTTTCCCTTGCGCGGCAGCTTCTTTAAGTGCAGCCAGAATGCGCTTGGCTTTCTCAATTTCACGGGCAGGCGGTGTAAATACATCGTTTGCCAATTCAATCTGAGTTGGATGAATCGCCCATTTTCCTTCGCAACCCAGTGCAGCAGCCCGTTTTGCAGCTAATACGTAACCATCTGGGTCCTTGATATCACCAAATGGGCCATCAATCGGACGCAGTCCATACGCACGGCAAGCCACGATCATTCGGCTGATGGCAAAATGCCATTGATCACCCGGATAATCAGGATTAAGGCCGCCGATATTGGTGGTTCTGGCACGATTACTGGCCGCATAGTCAGCGACGCCAAAATGCAATGCTTCCAGTCGGCCCAAGGCACCATTCCGTGCAATGTCTTCCACGTTGGCCATTCCCAAAGCAGTCTCTATCAATGCTTCCAAACCAATCCTGTTTTTCAGGCCTTGCTGCATTTCGAGCTGAGTCACCATGGCTTGTACCATGTAAATATCCGCATACACGCCGGCTTTAGGAATGAGCAGGGTATCGATCTTGCTTCCGGCTTGTTCCACCAGATCCACAACATCGCGCACCATATACTGAGTATCCAGTCCGTTAATGCGGACTGAAACCGTAATGCCATGGCCTTTCCAGTCCAAATCATTGAGTGCTTCGATGATATTCTTACGCGCTTGGATTTTGTCATCCGGCGCTACGGCATCTTCCAGATCCAGAAAAACAAAGTCTACGCCGCTATTCAGTGCTTTCTCAAACATTCCCGGACTGGAACCTGGAACTGCCAATTCGCAGCGTTGTACCCGCGGAACAGTGGTTTCATATAGCGTGTGACTCATTTTTCCTCCAGAATTAATAAATAGTTACAGTCATCAATAAGGGCCAATGTGATTGGTCCGATGAGTTACTTGTTTTAGTGTTATTTCACCTTATTTACGCTCGGTAATAAGCACGGTGTTAAGGTATTATTTATATAGCGATTTAACAACGCAGGTAATTGGGGTGAGGTGATCAGTTAGAATGAGTAGTTCAATACTTCGTGTTTTTAAGACTAAATATTCAGCGAATTATATCTATTTTCAGTGAATTTATCTACTGATGGCCCCTTCTTGTCTGAAATGATGAAGTCGCCAGACTTTTGAATTGTTCAATCAGCGACCAGAGAGAACGCTGGCAATGAATCCGTTATTCGTTGGACAACGGCAAATCCGGGCATGTCGCCCGATAAGGCTCTCTCGCCATAAATTGCTGCCACTCCGCCCGAGTCAAATTACGATTGGCAATACGGCAAGCGCGTTCTTTCCATGAATCGAAATGTGATCGGATCAATGGGCGAAAATTTATATTCCAAACGCGAACAGTGTTGTCATCACCACCAGAAACCAGGATCTTGCCATCTGCGCTTAAAGCAACGCTCAGTATCGCATCGCCGTGGCCAATGAGAGGCGAACCCAGTGGTTGGTGGGTAATCACATCCCATAATCGGACAGTGTTGTCATCACTGCCGGAAACCAGTGTCAGACCATCTGCACTCATCGCTACGCTTCGGATAGCACTGGCATGGCCAGTCAATGGCGGTCCAAGCGGTTGGCGGGTGGCTACGTCCCATAGGCGAATGGTCTTGTCTACACTGCTCGAAGCCAAGATTTTTCCATCAGGACTTAAGGCCACACTGCGTACAACGCCGGTGTGCCCAATGAGAGGGGGGCCGAGTGGTTTCTGGGTGGCTACGTCCCATAACTGAATCGTTTTATCGCTACTGCCAGAAGCCAAAATCTTGCCGTCCGCACTTAAGGATACACTCCATACAGTGCCGTTATTGACAAGAGGCGACCCCATCGGCTGGAACGTGGCCACATCCCACAGACGAATGGTTCTGTCGTCACTGCTAGACGCCAAGATCTTACCATCGTCACTTAATGCTACGCTCAAGACAGCACTGGTAGATCCAGTGAGCGGTAGTCCAAGCGGTTGGCGGGTGTCTACATCCCATAAGCGGATAGTTTTATCGCCGCTACCGGAAGCTAATAATTTGCCGTCGGCACTCAATGCCACGCTCGCTACGGTGCCAGTGTGGCCGGTAATGGGCGGTCCGAGCGATTGTTGTGTGATTGCATCTCGTAAATGAATAGTTTTGTCATCGCTACCGGAAGCGAGAATCCTGCCGTTGGCACTCAGTGCAACACTCAATACAGGGCTGGTATAACCGGTAAGAGGGAGTCCGAATGGCGGGCGAGTCGTCGTATCCCATAAGAGAATAGTGCTGTCTTCACTACCGGAAGCCAAAGTTTTGCCATCGCCACTCAAAGCCACACTGAATACGGCGCTTGTATGGACGGCGAGGGGGGATCCAAGCGGCTGATGCGTGGTTAAATCCCACAAACGAATGGTATTGTCCCCACTGCCAGAAGCTAGGGTTTTACCATCGGCGCTTAACGCTATACTCAAAACAGTACCATTATGGCCAATTAAGGGAGCTCCGATCGGCTGGCGAGTGGCGACATCCCACACTATGATGGTGCTGTCTTTACTACCGGAAGCTAGTATTGTGCCGTCCGAACTCAATACGACACTTCGCACGGGGCCATTATGCCCGATGAACGGGGACCCGAGCGGTTGGCGAGTGGCGACATCCCATAATAGGATAGTTTTGTCTGCACCGCCAGAAACCAAGGTTTTGCCATCAGCACTCAAAATCACGCTACGTACGGGTCCGGCATGTCCGGTGAGGGGTGATCCGAGCGGTTGGCGAGTGACCATATCCCATAAAATAATGGTTCCATCTTCACTTCCTGAGACGAGGATCTTGCCATCGCCACTCAAAGCGACGCTGACCACGGAGCCAGTATGACCGATGAGGGGTGGTCCGAGCGGTTGACGGGTAGTCACATCCCACAACATGACGGTATTATCGCCACTGCCGGAAGCCAGAATCTTGCCGTCAGCACTCAAGGCCACGCTCCACAAGGAGCCGGTATGACCGGTAAGGGGTAATCCGAGCGGTTGATGAGTAATTGCATTCCACAAAATAATCGTATTATCTGCACTACCCGAGGCTAATATTTTGCCATCTGCACTTAAGGCTACGCTGCGAACGCTGCCGGCATGACCACGCAAGTAAGTTGTGGGATGCGTACGCTGTTCCAAAACATTGAGCAACACACTTTCGCTCTCGGATCGATCATCAATTTCAAGCGCCTCCACACTGAGCAGCATGGACAAATCCAGTTGCTTGATATGATTCAGTGCCGAGGCTTCCAGGCTACGCAGGGTAGCCAGTCGCGTTTGTTGAATTGCCCATGCAGCGGCTCCTACGGCGCCAACAAAGGTTAAAGCCAGCATCATCGTCAGCCAGCGAAATCGCCGAATGGTCCGGGCTTGCTCTTTTGCACGTATCTGTCCGGCTTGCGTGAGTCGTTGTTGCTCAGTCAATATTTTTTCTTGTTCGAGCGCATATTGTCGCCGAGCTTCCTGTTCTCGCATTTCTTCATCTCGATGCGCTAAGCTGGCATCCAGAAAAGCCATTGCTTGCATAAAGCCTTCATAGTAACGATGCGCCCAAGTTTCATTAGGCTGTTCTTTGGCTCGCCAATCCAGCGCCACTTGCAAATCCGGGTCTTGCCAAAGCCTGGCCCGGCCTGCCTTATGCAGCATCGAAGTCTCAGCCAGGCGATGATAGGTTTGAGCCGATTGAGCTTCTGCATCCGCCCATGCCATCAGTCGCTGCCAAACCCTCATTAGACTCTCATGCGAAATGTCGATCACTGTTTCTGCCCCCAGCGGCTCTCCTATCGGCGGCATTAAAAAAGAACGGCTCGGGGTACGGAATACATCAATCACCGCCGTAATTTCCGCCGCCGTGGCATCAGTTAATGCACACAATGTACTCAGAGTGGTCGGACGTCTGACGCCGCGCGAATCGGTTGCTTTGTCAGTTAGTGCTTTAAAGATCTTCTCGCAGAGTTGCTGCTTTCTTTCGGTGTCGAGTTCTGCATAGGCTTTTTCGGCATGCTGATCAAGCGCATGAGCCATGGTTCCGATAGCTTCATAGTGCGGTAGATCCAACATACCACCGCCTCCCTGGAATTTCCAGCGTGCCCAGGTGCGATTCAGAGCGTGTTGCAGAATCGACAATTGATCAGGATTATCGCCGACGTCATTGATCAGGCGAGTCAATAAAACCGGTGAAATCTCCGCTCCACTTACGCCGATAGGTCCGCTGATCGCTGCACGGCGCTCTTCACGGGTCATGCGCGGAACCAGATATTGACCGGCATTGATGGCCTCGGTCAAGCCGGGAAATTGTGCGCAATCGCCCAAAAAGTCTGAGCGCATCGTTAGCACGATGTAGATCGGATAAGTGTTTTGCTGCTTGGCTTCCAGCAACAGATTGACAAAAGCGGTGGCCTCTTCACTGGCGCTATAAATAGCGTCTTGTTGACCGGTTCTAAGCTGGCGGTAACGAAACAGTTCTTCAAACTGATCCACCACCACCAGCAGATTGACACCTTCACCCAACTGCGCTTGCTGATAAATATCGATCAATCCCAGCTTGCTCATGCGCAGCGTAGTGTCAATGATTTCGGTGAGTGTCAGTCCCTTGGCTGCATAATCACGAAACAAAACCCCTTCTCTGGCAAGCTCGCTAGCCAGCGCTCGTAGCGGGTCGCTGCTCGGACGAAACTGAGCAATACGCCAAGTCGTACCGGCTGAAGCCATTAAGCCGCCATGCAAAGCCAGACGCAATCCGCAATTTACCAATGAAGATTTGCCGCTGCCTGAGTTACCAACTACGGCTAAGAAACGAGTGGCTGCCAGCTTATTGACAATCGCATCCACTTGACTTTCACGGCCGAAGAACAAGTATTCTTCATCTTCGCGAAACGGCCTCAGGCCTGGAAAAGGGTTGGTGCAAGTTGCCCTGTTAATTGACGTGTTCATCCTTTGACTTTCGCTGCTTGCATCGTCTGCATGAAGGCGGTCATTCCTGACGTTGAAAAAGTATCTATCCCATTAATCAGATTGGGTTCGTCCATATCGATCAAGTCTTCTTTATCCGCGGTTTTAGGTTCAGCCAAATATGTAAAGTTAGCAAATAAAGGCTTGCCATCGCGATAGCCGGGCATTTTTTTTAGTTCGTTGTCGATGGTTCTCTTCCATGCTTCACTGCCGATACCATAAAAAAGAATCACGGCATCGCAGTTACTCATCAATTGCCGATGCGCTTCGCGCACCGCAGTCGCATCGCCTTCAAACGCCGGCAAGGAAACTTCATAGCCCTGTTCACGTAAATATTTGCGGACCGGAACCGTTGCTTTGCGGTCTTTTTCGTTACAGATCAAGTAAATCAACTTAGTTTTGTCAGCGGCAGCAGTCAATCTCTCTGGCAGTTTGATTTCAGGTTGCTCCAATTTCTTCAGCGTAATATGAATTGAAACTTTGAGTGCCTCGATATCGCTCGTGATCAGGTCTGCCCCGAATTGAACTTCAGCATCCTGATGGAGTGCATCGATAAATGCTTGCTGCGCTGCTTGTCCAGAGGCAGCGCCCTCTGGCAGCCAAATGACGCGCGGCAATCCGCTGTGCTTGCTTTTTCCTACAGCGAGCTCATTTTGCAATACCACCACCGATTTTTGGCCAGGTCCATCGGGCACAGCTCCATAGCCCGTACCCACTAGATGAATGGCTAGTTGACTGCGCGCCAGCAGGCGCTCTACAGTGGCGATATAATCTGCCTCCTCACGCGGTAATTGCTGATCCGGTAACACAGTATAACCATGGCATCGCAAATCGCTTTCCAAAATTTCCCTGGCCTCTTTCCGATCATAACTACACTCGGCCAGATAGATGGTCGCTTTGGGTGGACTATGTGCATCCGCATGCTTGCCATTCACATCATGATCAATGGCCAATCGTTTGAGCAATTGCGAAATATCCCAGGCTAGTTTTCCAATTTTGCGATTGTAATCCTGCGCAAACTTCTCTCCATAAGCAGGATCCAGCTCAAGCGGCGTACCGTCTTCCAAGCTAAAAAACTCATATCCTAGGACATCCTTAATCGCAGAAGGCAATACTTCCTGGGTATCAACCGGTGTTTTCATCACCTTAAAAACTCTAGCTTTATTGTCAATCACGATGCCACCATTTTGTTTGGCACGTTCACAGAATTCGTGGGCTTCCCGGGTGCACCACTCGGAATTGAGATAACGCGGTGTCAGGACTGATACGAGCACCGCAGTATGGGCAAACTGATCAATAATTTCATCAGCAAAGGCATCGTTGCCCTGTAATTTATCGTCGCGCCAAATCTTGGCTGTCTGACCTAAGCGCATGCTCAAGATCGCATCGAGCGAAGCGTGAAAGCGACTAACCCATCCCTTTTCTGCCGGACTCAGTGGTTGATTGTCGATATGTGCGTAACTGATGAAAAGGTCTTTCCTAAAATGAGCCATACCGCTTCCTTCGAATCATTTCAACGTTCGTTCCATTAGGTTACGTCGGTTTTCATTCCTCTTGCCTCTTGATCTTCAATCATGCAGTGTCAATCAAGCTGATGAGAGTCAAGACAATACGGGCATTCCAGCAGGAAGGACCCGAACGACTATAGTGGTAGCTGTAAATCGTGCAACATCGCGCCAGCCATGCAATCTGAAAATTTTGTTTTTGTTTCTGGTTCATTTTCGCGCGATGCAAACAAGCTCATGATTGACCTTTGAACGGCGCTGTATCGCAACTATCCTAGGTGGATACCATTATAAATCATCATGGTAGGTACAGCAATTTCTATCAGTAAGCGATTTCGCCGCTGAATGCCTGTTTGCACGCCGTTTTGATTGATCGGCTGGCTATGTGATTGCAGTTAATGTAAATTTCTTGTGCCGCGACCAATCCCGGCATGACTGACTCAGCCATTTATCAAGGAATCGCAACTAATTCCTACTGAAAATGCACTGACTCATTAGAGTCGTACACAAGCTTCAGCAACCATGGATAATTTTTGATATTTGGCAATCCATTCGAGCGGTATGGAAGCCAGTGAATTATTATGTTGCGATGTTTGCACAGCCATGATGGCGCCCAACATGATCGCACGTCCGCAACTATCCCCGCCAATGCGGATATTTTCTTCGATCGCGGTACGATAATCGGGCGCATGTTGTGCAATATGCATGATAATCGGCATGCCTTCCAACACATGACAGGCTGGACCGAAACGATTGGCGATGACTTGGCTATTCAGTGCATGAGTTTGCATGGCTTCTTCAATCAGCCTTGCCAGTTTTTCACCTGCCAGCGGCAATGCCGAGGTAATTGCTTGCGTAACCGATTGTCCATTTAACAATTCAAACAAAACACCGGCTGCGAACTGTGCAGCGGCAACGGCAGTATCATTATGATTGGTTAAGCGCACAACCTGCTCTATTTTTCTGGATAGTGCTGATTGTGGGCCGACATGAGTCACTACCACGGCCGGTATCGTTGCCAGGGCAGCAAACTGATCGTCATCAGCACCGGAGATTTCTGGAAACTCTTCTGGCTTGAGTGGCCATAAAGTAAGCAATGTCTGGCGAGTGGGCGAATCAACGTAGCCCACATACGCACCTCCCGGACCAAAATGATTGCGGTATTCCATTTGATATTCAGTGCGCTTAAATTGACCGTGATGTGCGAGATGCCGCAACATCAGCAAACATAGCTCACCATATCCGGATGAATCTCCTGCCATCTTACTGCCATGCGCAAAATAGCCTTTAGTATTGGCATACTCATTTGCATCAGGTTGCAGAAAAACCAGCCCTCTGGTTTGCTCTATTTGCGCAATGCGTTCGGGATCATAAAGCCAATGCAAACCTAATGCAGCGGAATCAGCGATCAATGCGCCTAACACCGCTGCCACACGAGGCTCAAACCGGATACTTGAATTCATCATATTGTCAGAAGATTTTTGTGTTATTTAATGTCGACTTCATCGGGTATTCTGCGTGCTTCTTCTTCCAGCATGATCGGTATACCATCTTTGATTGAAAATGCGAGTCGGTCAGGCTTGCAAATCAATTCCTTATCGTCTTTTTTGTAGATGAGAGGACCTTTGCACAGCGGACAAACCAGAATATCCAGTAATCTTGCATCCATAATTTTCCTTATTAATAATTTATTATGCGGACGGGTTATTTTATAACTTACTGAGGATGTCATCCAACTGATCCAGACTGCTATAGTGGATCACAATATTACCCTGTCCATTTTTTTTCGGTTTAATATCCACTTGTGCACCCAGTCGTTCGGATACATCTTCCTGTAATCGCAACAGATCCCTATCGGGTTTTTTAATCTTTTTGGTACTTGGATGCTCAATCTGGTTAACCAGCTTTTCCGTTTCGCGCACGGAAAGTTGTTTTTGCGCGATCAGGTTGGCCATTTTAATTTGTTCTACAGGCGCCAGTGTCAGGATTGCACGTCCATGCCCCATTTCTATTTTGCCTTGCATCATCAATTCCTGCACCGGCGTGGACAGATTGAGCAAGCGCAATAAATTGGAGATGGTGCTACGCGAATTACCTAGGGCTTCGCCGGCCGTTTGATGCGTCATGCCGAATTCATTGATCAAGCGCTGAATGCCCATGGCTTCTTCCAGTGGGTTCAGATTCTCGCGCTGAATATTTTCAATCAATGACATGGCCAGTGCGGATTCGTCAGCTACTTTTCGTATCAATGCGGGCACTTCGTTTAGACCCGCCAATTGCGCCGCCCGCCATCTTCTTTCACCAGCAATGATTTCGTACTGATCGTCGCTGATTGGACGCACCAAAATGGGTTGCATGACCCCTTGCGCTTTGATGGATTCGGCCAATTCCGCCAAAGCCACTTGATCCATATTGGTTCTGGGTTGATATTTGCCGGGCTGCAGCCTGGATATTTCCAAATTTTGCAACGACTCCTCCGAAATATCGACGCTTCCATTGCGCGACAATAAAGCATCCAGTCCTCTCCCTAGTCCTTTTTGTTTTACCATCTTATGGATTCCTTAATTTTGCCACTGAGTTTTCAGTCTTTCGTCAATGCGTCAAGCATTGAGAATTTCCTTTGCCAATTCGAGATATGCCTGCGCACCTTTGGATTGCCCGTCGTGATACAGAACCGGCAATCCGAATCCCGGTGCTTCCGCCAGACGGACATTGCGTGGAATGACCGTGCGATACACCTTATCTCCGAAGTGCTTCTGCAACTGATCTGAAACCTGTTGCGCCAGGATACTGCGCGGATCGAACATGGTGCGCAGCAAGCCTTCGATGCGCAAATCGGGATTGAAATTGCTGCGCACTTTTTTGATGGTATTGACCAGATCGCTGAGTCCTTCCAGTGCATAATATTCGCATTGCATCGGGATCATGACCGCCTGAGCGGCACATAAGCCGTTGAGCGTTAACAGATTCAGAGCCGGCGGACAATCAATTAAAATATAATCATATTCGTGCTGAATGGGTTCAATTGCAGTTTTCAGACGCGCTTCCCGCTGCGAAAAATCGACCATTTCCACTTCAGCTCCGGCCAAGTCACGGTTGGCTGGCAGCAAATCATATTTACCCTGCACACTGACTATGCGCGCAGTTTGTATCGATTCATCACCCAACAACACATGGTAGACCGTGATTTTAACTGTTTGCTTGTTGGTACCGCTGCCCATGGTTGCATTGGCCTGTGGATCAAGATCAATCAGCAGCACACGCTTACCGGCAACAGCTAGACTGGCAGCCAGATTGACACTGGTTGTGGTTTTGCCAACGCCCCCTTTTTGATTGGTAATGGCGAGAATTTTAGTCAAGGTATTAGCTCCTGTATTCATCAAACTGAATCAAAGCTGCGATATATTTTATTTCCGGTTGTCAATTTCTTGATAATGATCAGCTGTCGAGCTGCATTCAATCCTGGCACAGTCAGCGATACGATGTTTTCAATGCTGAAAGGCGCACGCACTTGCTGGAGCTCAGCATCTGAGCAATTTGCTTTCATTGCGACCCAGCGGCCGCCACCTTCATTTTCTGCCATGAGTGACTGGGTCAATTGGATAAAATCGCCCAGATCAGAAAATGCGCGAGTGATGATGGTATCCACTGTGTACTCAGCATGAATATCTTCAATTCGTTTTGCAATCACCGTGACATTCTGCAACGCCAGTTCAATTTTGACCTGCTGCAAAAAAGAAGCTTTTTTTTGATTGCTTTCAACTAACGACACCTGCCAATCCGGTCTTGCCAACGCCAGCGGGATACCTGGCAAACCCGCACCACTGCCCACATCAATGATGTTTGGGCCCTGAATATGAGGCAGCACGGCCAAACTATCCATCACATGTTGATAGAGCATGTCTTGCGGATTTCTGATGGCGGTCAGATTATGAATCTTGTTCCATTTCTCGATACGCAACAAATATTGCTGAATCAATTCATCCAGCAATCTCGTTTGTTGCGGGAAATCATAACCCAGCGCCTGCAGGTTTTGTGAAATTTGTGCTAACAAACTCATGCGCTTTGTTTTTTGTCATTAGCACCTAATCCGCGCTTTAAATGCACCAAAAGCAATGAGATGGCGGCGGGAGTCACCCCAGAAATTCTGGAAGCCTGACCAATCGTTTCCGGTTTGTGTTGATTTAATTTTTGTAGCACCTCATTGGAAAGCCCTTTCACGACTGCATAGTCGATATCAGTAGGCAACTGCGTGCTTTCATATTGCCCCTGACGGGCAACCTCTTCCTGCTGACGCTGAATATAGCCATGATACTTGGCCTGAATTTCAACTTGCTCAGCAACTTGCGCATTGGTTACTGGCGATCCTGCTCCGGGCAATGTCATCAGTGTGGCATAGGTCACATCCGGACGGCGCAATAACTCGGTTAAAGTATATTCTCGCTCAATCCCTTTTCCAAAAACGCGCATTGCTTCTTGTTCAGGGAGTGTACCCGGAAATAGTCGAATTGAATTGAGTCGCTGCTGCTCTTTCTCTATGGCTTCCAATTTCTCCGTAAATGCAGCCCAGCGCATATCATCCACCAAACCAAGTTGCCTGCCCGTTTCCGTCAAGCGCAGATCAGCATTGTCTTCACGCAATTGCAACCGATATTCCGCACGACTAGTAAACATTCGATAAGGCTCTGTTACGCCGGAAGTCACCAGATCATCCACCAAAACGCCTAAATAGGCCTCATTTCTTTTTGGCAGCCATGCTTCCTTCTCCTGAATTTTCAGTGCAGCATTCACGCCTGCCAGTAATCCTTGTGCAGCGGCTTCTTCATAACCAGTGGTGCCATTGATTTGTCCGGCAAAAAACAAATTCTCGATAGTCTTGGTTTCCAATGAACGCTTTAGATTACGCGGATCAAAGTAGTCGTATTCGATCGCATAGCCTGGCCGTGTAATATGCGCATTTTCCAATCCTTCTATGGAATGAATCAATTTAACCTGGACTTCAAACGGCAAACTGGTTGATATTCCATTGGGATATATCTCATTCGTGCTTAATCCTTCCGGCTCGAGAAAAATAGAATGCGATTCTCTGGCGGAAAATCGCACTACTTTGTCTTCTATCGACGGGCAATAACGCGGACCAATCCCTTCGATTATTCCTGTGTACAAAGGAGAATCGACTAAACCATCGCGAATAATATCGTGCGTGGTCGCATTGGTGCTGGTGATCCAGCAGGATATCTGTTGCGGATGCTGAATGTCAGCACCGACGAATGAAAAGACTGGTGTAGGTTGATCCCCAGGCTGCTCTAACAGTTTTGTATAATTCATGCTCCGGCCATCAATGCGCGGCGGCGTTCCGGTCTTTAGCCGCCCTGCGGGAAATTCCATTTCACGCAGTCTGTGCGCCAGTGTTATGGATGGCGGATCGCCAGCCCTGCCTGCCTTGAAATTGGTTTTGCCGATATGCGCCAATCCTGCCAGGAAAGTACCAACGGTTAAAATCACTACACGTGCGTAAATTTTAATATTCAGCTGGGTGATCACGCCAGTGACGCAATCTTGCTCAATGATCAAGTCATCCACTGCCTGCTGCATAATGGATAAATTAGCTTGATTCTCAATGCGACTGCGAATTGCCTGTCGATAAAGCACACGATCCGCTTGTGCTCGCGTCGCTCTGACAGCAGGGCCTTTGCTTGAATTAAGGACACGAAACTGAATACCCGCTGCATCGGTAGCCATCCCCATAGCGCCGCCCAGTGCATCAATTTCCTTCACTAAATGACTTTTTCCAATGCCACCTATGGATGGATTGCATGACATTTGACCAATCGTTTCGATATTGTGCGTGAGCAACAATGTTTTGTGTCCCATACGTGCAGCCGCCAACGCCGCCTCGGTGCCCGCATGCCCACCACCGACAACAATAATTTCAAATTCTGTGTAATTGCTCATAATGCTCAAGCCTACGATATTCTTAGAATGACTAATAGTTTTACTGTGGGAAGGATAACAAACAGAGATGTTTCACGTGAAACCTTTAGACAGCCATCGCTGACAAAAGGCGTGATCTACAAATTGTAATTATAGGTGGTGTGGAATAATCAGCGCAAGTTTATGTGCTGTTTTTAAGTAGCAAACTAGAAGTATCTTAGCATGAATCCGGCAAAAGGCATGCCAAGCTAGTAACAGATTCTGCAAAAAAGTGATGCAATAGATTCCACTCTCGAGCAGAATTGCCAGAACTGAAGAAAAACCACTTGCAAGCTTAAAACCACCGATGAGCCCAAGGAAAACTCTCCTTAACTGCTAGACTATCGTCGAATATGGTGCGTTTTAAGAAATCATTCTTCATGTCTCTTGAGCCAAATGCCTGATACTATATTGACCCAAATATAATCATCCACTCAATTTAGCTCCCAGACAGTTAAATTACCTCCGGCAGAGCCGGAGGCTTATCGCTGGAGCCCCTCAAAGGGGCTGTTTGCGAGCCGCTAAAGCGGCACCTACATACCCAATTTCAACTGATCATAACGTTCATCTTCCTTTT
>JAGOKN010000005.1 GCA_017994575.1 Nitrosomonas sp. | reverse complement strand
CATCGCCGCATCATTGTCTGGCACCAAATAGTCTGCCTCGTCGTTGTATAATCCAAGGTTGTACTGAAGCAGTATCGGGCGGTTAGCTCAGGGGTAGAGCACTGCATTCACACTGCAGGGGTCACAAGTTCGAAACTTGTATCGCCCACCATTAATTTGGTGATTTCATGCTATTAAATTTATAGCAAAACTCATTTTGTGTAATTTTTGGTGTAATTTGCATCAAATTTCACACAAATCACCAAACTTCCTCAGCGCTGAATTGGTGATTTACCGCTCGGAAAATTACTATGAACGTTGCAGTTCATCAACCACTACTTGCCATTGATTTAAAAATGGTTGGATTATTACTAAGCCAAATTCCAGTTAGAGCGCATATCCCAATCGACTAAACTGACAACCTTCGTACCCTCCAAGACCGAAGTGTTCCGGTCAGAGCGCATATCCCAATCGACTAAACTTTCTGTGGTGATAGTGAGAAGAAAGAGACTGTTCCGGTCAGAGCGCATATCCCAATCGACTAAACTGAGTGCATTCTCATCCGGACCGGCCGTCGTGTTCCGGTCAGAGCGCATATCCCAATCGACTAAACTTGAAAAGCGAAAGTGAAGATAAACAAATTGGTTCCGGTCAGAGCGCATATCCCAATCGACTAAACTCGAGCTGCCGCCGGGGAACAAGATGCTCTTGTTCCGGTCAGAGCGCATATCCCAATCGACTAAACTTAGGCTCGCCTTAACTTAAAGACAATAAGGGTTCCGGTCAGAGCGCATATCCCAATCGACTAAACTAATTCAGTTTGAAACACCGACCCCCAAATGGTTCCGGTCAGAGCGCATATCCCAATCGACTAAACTAGGAGAAAGAACGTGCAGACAATGCCGAGAGTTCCGGTCAGAGCGCATATCCCAATCGACTAAACTCCTTACTGGCTACCAACGCATGCGCCGTGCGTTCCGGTCAGAGCGCATATCCCAATCGACTAAACTCGGCGTGGGCAGTGTGGGGCGGGATGAAACGTTCCGGTCAGAGCGCATATCCCAATCGACTAAACTTTACGCAAAGCTACCACCATCACAAAAGCGGTTCCGGTCAGAGCGCATATCCCAATCGACTAAACTAAATACCACGTCCACTGCCCACACTGTGGTGTTCCGGTCAGAGCGCATATCCCAATCGACTAAACTGGCAATGATGTTGATGCAAGTGCCGACTTGGTTCCGGTCAGAGCGCATATCCCAATCGACTAAACTGTGGAAAGCATATAGCCGACTCAGAAATAGGTTCCGGTCAGAGCGCATATCCCAATCGACTAAACTGCAAAGGGCGAAGCTATTATGGACATTCAAGTTCCGGTCAGAGCGCATATCCCAATCGACTAAACTGCGCTGCGCTTGCCTGAATACCGTTTTTTAGTTCCGGTCAGAGCGCATATCCCAATCGACTAAACTGGTTTCAGGTTTCCTGAGCCGCTAAGTGTTGTTCCGGTCAGAGCGCATATCCCAATCGACTAAACTGAATGAGAGAAAGGTGTTAAGAAGAGAAGAGTTCCGGTCAGAGCGCATATCCCAATCGACTAAACTCCGACAGTTCGTTGAACACACCGCGCAGAGGTTCCGGTCAGAGCGCATATCCCAATCGACTAAACTCATTTGGTGACACTGCTGTGCAGGTGGCAAGTTCCGGTCAGAGCGCATATCCCAATCGACTAAACTCATTTGGTGACACTGCTGTGCAGGTGGCAAGTTCCGGTCAGAGCGCATATCCCAATCGACTAAACTACCACAGCCAAACACGCTGCCAGCCCTGCCGTTCCGGTCAGAGCGCATATCCCAATCGACTAAACTAAATGAACTTTACTTGAGATAGTGCAAATAGTTCCGGTCAGAGCGCATATCCCAATCGACTAAACTTGACTTGTGTCGTACAACCCGCCTGTCACTGTTCCGGTCAGAGCGCATATCCCAATCGACTAAACTCCGAACTTGACAAACTGGAAGCCACATTCAGTTCCGGTCAGAGCGCATATCCCAATCGACTAAACTCATGACACTACACACCAACTTGCCCATCTAGTTCCGGTCAGAGCGCATATCCCAATCGACTAAACTATGTTTGGTTTTTGATGGATTAAAGGATTTGTTCCGGTCAGAGCGCATATCCCAATCGACTAAACTATGCGTGGGTCGGTTGATGTTGGCAGCCAAGTTCCGGTCAGAGCGCATATCCCAATCGACTAAACTATGAAAGTAGTGCGCATCCATCCGCCAATAGTTCCGGTCAGAGCGCATATCCCAATCGACTAAACTGCTCGACCGCATACCCGTCACCAGCGCCATGTTCCGGTCAGAGCGCATATCCCAATCGACTAAACTCGCATTGGTCAGCAGCCCTACCAACCCACGGTTCCGGTCAGAGCGCATATCCCAATCGACTAAACTATTACCCAATTAGCGCAGAGCAGCATCTTAGTTCCGGTCAGAGCGCATATCCCAATCGACTAAACTGTTATACGGTAACAGTCGTGCCAAATCAAGGTTCCGGTCAGAGCGCATATCCCAATCGACTAAACTAAGCAAAAACCTCGTTAAACATACGATTGAGTTCCGGTCAGAGCGCATATCCCAATCGACTAAACTAAGCACTACCGCAGCGTCAATGCGCACTTAGTTCCGGTCAGAGCGCATATCCCAATCGACTAAACTCTAATCAAATTGTTGTAGAACAAGGAGTTTGTTCCGGTCAGAGCGCATATCCCAATCGACTAAACTTCAACCTTATGACGATGCTGCCAATGGATTGTTCCGGTCAGAGCGCATATCCCAATCGACTAAACTATCGCCCTTGGGCGTGGCACGCAGCGCACAGTTCCGGTCAGAGCGCATATCCCAATCGACTAAACTGCTAAACCCTGAAGCCATAAGCAATATGCTGTTCCGGTCAGAGCGCATATCCCAATCGACTAAACTCCACATGCCGAGGGTTCGTCTGCCATTGCAGTTCCGGTCAGAGCGCATATCCCAATCGACTAAACTTTTGCAACACAAAAGGAAAAGCCCAACACCGTTCCGGTCAGAGCGCATATCCCAATCGACTAAACTTACGAAGTCAATGCCACGATCAACAGGTTGGTTCCGGTCAGAGCGCATATCCCAATCGACTAAACTTATGCACTAACAAGGGTGTTGGTAGCAGGAGTTCCGGTCAGAGCGCATATCCCAATCGACTAAACTACGACCAGACAAGAAGAACGCAGCGCCGACGTTCCGGTCAGAGCGCATATCCCAATCGACTAAACTGCAGCACATCATGGACGAAGCCGTATTCAAGTTCCGGTCAGAGCGCATATCCCAATCGACTAAACTGCGCTACGCTTGCCTGAATACCGTTTTCTGGTTCCGGTCAGAGCGCATATCCCAATCGACTAAACTGCGCATCAATGGTTAGCAGCAAGCAGTTGTGTTCCGGTCAGAGCGCATATCCCAATCGACTAAACTTTGCTGTGGCAACCCTATTGCATGGAGTGAGTTCCGGTCAGAGCGCATATCCCAATCGACTAAACTCATTGGCAATGCCTGGCGCACAAGACATCAGTTCCGGTCAGAGCGCATATCCCAATCGACTAAACTAGCGCGTGAAGAAATGGCATCATGGAATGAGTTCCGGTCAGAGCGCATATCCCAATCGACTAAACTTGCTGCTGCTGGTAACGATACGACTAAAGAGTTCCGGTCAGAGCGCATATCCCAATCGACTAAACTATCAAGCAAATTACCGTCGTCACCTTTGCGGTTCCGGTCAGAGCGCATATCCCAATCGACTAAACTACTACGTTTGTCCATTTGTTTCTCCTTGGTGTTCCGGTCAGAGCGCATATCCCAATCGACTAAACTATTTGATTTCACTTTCATATCCCTTTTTGAGTTCCGGTCAGAGCGCATATCCCAATCGACTAAACTAGAACTGATTGAAGAACGCCATTGCTGGTAGTTCCGGTCAGAGCGCATATCCCAATCGACTAAACTCCAAAGTGATTACCCCTGAAGCCCATCTCAGTTCCGGTCAGAGCGCATATCCCAATCGACTAAACTTTCTCGAAACAGTGTGGACAGTAAGACATAGTTCCGGTCAGAGCGCATATCCCAATCGACTAAACTAGGGCAGCGGTAACTCCTTTATTTAAAAAGGATTTACTGCTGTTTAAGTTTAAGAAAATCATGCGTGATTAGAACAAATCGAATTGATCAGGGCTTTTATTTTTAGGCAATTTTGTTTGCCCGCGGAAGGAAATGATGCGTTCGTACTGTTTATCGGTGAACTGCAACACGTTGACTTTACCACCTTCAGGCAAGACTAATTCTACGCGTTTGCACAGCGTATCCACCTGCGCTTGGCTGGTACAAAAGCGCATATAGACGCTGAATTGGCTCATCTCAAACCCAGCATCCAGTAAGCCGTTGCGAAACTCTGTGGCGGCTTTGCGCTCGGCGCGTTCTACCACCGGCAGATCAAACATCACCACCATCCACATCAGTCGGTATCCTGTGAGCATTGTTGCAACTTCATTTCACACAGTGCTATTCATCGTTCAGCGCTGATGCCAATGCCAAGGGTAAACCTGGCAAGGGCAAATCCAACTTGTAGCGTTCACCCAAATACACTTGTGCGATGGATGTGCAAAGCTTTTGCACACACACCATCACTGGGGTGGCGCCAGTGATGGTTTGCATGTCGTCATACAGTGTGCGTACCAATGCACGTTTGGTATCGGGGTTTACTTCTGCTTCACCATTCTTTTGCAGTTGCCATACTTTTAAATCTATCATGGGGCGAAAGGGTTCCATCAAATCGTCTACCAAGCGCATAGCGTTGCCATCGTTGCTGTGGTGCAGGCCAATGCTGGGGTGCAAACCTGCCGCGATGACGGCGCGGGCAGTGGTGGCACGGAGCACGGTGTAACCATAGTTCAGCATGCCGTTGATACCACCACCGTTTTGGTCGCGCCTAAATTCGTTGCCAAACAGCAGGGTCCAATATTTGCGCGCGCCTTGGGCTTCTAGGTTTTCAGGGTCGCCACTTTTTACCTTGCTGGCCAGTGCGCTGAGTTGCGCAGTGGGGGCGCCTGCAGCCTCTAGGGCTGCCGTTTGTTGTTCTAACTTTGAACGAACAACGGAAGACCACAGGCGCTTGTGTGTGGGCTGGCTGGCAGCAATTTGGTGCTCAATGCGTTTGGATTGTTCAAAGTTACCTTCTATGGGCAATAACATGCCTACGGCGTTGTGGTTGGCCGCGCACAGCACAAAGGGTGCGCCGCGTTCTGCCAATGCCACCAGCAGGTTGTTGGTGTAACTTAGGCCATGCGCGTTGGCAATGACTGCTGCTATATCGTCCAGAGGTACTTGCCCCAGCTCTTTGCGTTCGCCGTCCGTATCTTGCACCACCATAAAACCACGGTGCATAAACAGGTGGCGCTTGTCGTCAGCCACTTCGACGATGCGGCCAATCATGTACGCTATTCCTTAAAGCCAGGGTCACGTAGTTCACCGATGGGTGAGATAGTGACGCGGCGGGCATGGTATTTTCTCAAAGCATCTGCGGATATGGCTTTTTGAAAAAAATGATCATTGTAGGCCTGTGTGTCATATTCTCTTTCTTCCTTTTTGTCTTTTTGTGCTTTTAGTTTTGCTGCGTAACGTGCAGGAATATTGGTTTCATTGTGTTTGACAAAAGTAATATCATTGCTCATCTTCAGTACACGTAATGTGACAATTTCACCGTCTATTTGTGCGCGAATACAGTCATTGATAATTAAACGCATCACCAGTGGCTTTTCATTTTGGCTTTGAGTGGGTTGTTGAAGTTGCTCTAAGCCTTTATTTTTAATAACTTGATAAGCATCAAAAGTTGAAAGTACTGCACTTTGCCAACCATCATTCCCAGCGTGATAAATTTCCATACAGTAATTGCTATTGGGAAGCAGACCTTTGTAAGGTTTGTTTTTGTGTCTGAGTACAGTGCTTGGCTTATTTAGGTTTGCAGCAAAGGGTAATACATTGCGATCTTTAGCCGCACTCATACTCTGCCCTTGTGCGTTGTAAATAGTGGCATCAAACATCGCGCCTTCGTGGCTATGGTCGGGCTTGTGGCTTACCCAAATGTTATTCACGGCACGCTGCACATGGTCTCGGTAGCGTTCCCATGGCAAAGGCATGTTGTCTACCAAACGGTTTAACTGCCTTTCACGCGCGCTGGCGCTGGCTTTGGCGAAGCGTTGCAGCAAGCCTTGGTCAGTCACGCCAATCACGCATGCATCAACCGCATGGTGGCGGTGGTCGTTGCGGTTTTTTTCGCCTGTCAGGCTCAGTACATCATTCAAACCAAATTTACCACGCAGCATGGCCGTCATTTGTCCGGGGATGACTCGGGTGTTTTGTGGGCAAATCAAACTCACATATTCACGCGCCACTTTGCTCAAATGTTTGGTGTCATTCAAAGCGCGGGCTAAAAATCCTTTGTCTTCTTTAAGCCAACGTTGCATGCCGTCTTCAGCAAAACGGTAACGTTTGTTTTTTGGCATCAGTTCTGCGCGTTGCAAAATGCCAGCGTATTCAAAGCCAGCTTGCGCTTGCTTGCCAAAGGCTTCCCATGGCGTGAAATTACCCTTAACACGGTTGGCTTGCCGCATGGCGACCGTCTTGTTGTTAAGACTATCGTCGAGTGTTTGCGAGAATGGCAGGATGTGCTCAATTTCAACTTCTGCACTTAACAGCATGGCTGCACTGATTTGCACACCGGAGTAGGGACAACGACGGTCGGCAGGGTCAGAACTTAATTCTTCCCATAGCACCATTTTTTGCAAATCGTCATTGCGTACACGTTCTTCGCTGATGTTCAAAATGCCAGCTATGGCAGTGCGATGGCGCTGGTTACGCTTTTGATTTTCAGCTTGTCGCTTTGTTGCTTCGTCGCGTTGGTCTTTGCTTTGCTTTAGATCGCGTGCAATCTCAACGATTACCTCACTTGGGTGTCCGTAACGTTTAATTAAAGCGTTGACGACTAATCGCACCTGATTTAAACCAATATGAACGGTGGGGTTGGCAATTTTTCCAAAACGCTTTTCGGGCACATCCTGCGGATTGCCTGTGCCAAAGCCGACATGGCGTTGTAACGGTTCACCGTAATAGGGTAGCTCAGGCAATATCTCGCCAGTTGCTGCTGGGCTGATATGGCTATGGTGATCAAACCCTGCCACCAAAACTGCTTTGTCGTAAGTAACCACATCTCTGCGCAGTTCAGGCAATATACGTGCTAGCGCTTTTGCACTGAGGGAGCCATAGCCTTCTGGTAAACCAGTGTTTGCTATGGCTTCTGCACGCTTTTCATCTATGCCCGTTTCTTGAATGAGCCATGCAATGAGTTTGGCCTCGTTTTCTTCTTTCACGAGTTGCAGCACGATGGAATCTTGCTTGTTCTCGTCAAAAGTCATCCATGCTTCACCAAAATGTTCTGCTTTACGCAATATGGCATTGGTCACGTTGCCTTTGAATTCCTGTCGTTTAGGGTCTTCAAAGTTAAATTGCACTGCCCCACCTAAATGTAATAACGTTTTAATTTTCGTGAATGTGCATTTGCTGTTTTGGTCCAAGAAATCCGCCAACACATCGCGTTGAGTCAAAGTCAGCGACTCTTCTTTCAAGCCTTCACGCAAAATGCGCAGGTTATTTAGTTCTTGGTAGATGCGAAAACGTTGCGTGCTTGGAAGTGCCAATGGCGCACGCTCTTCCTCAGGCAGTAAAGTGCAACGGCCAGGCTTTACAGGTTTGAGAGGACGCTGATGCAGCAAGCAGTCTTTCAGTTCGTAGCGTGCGGTTTCATTAAACAACTCAGGATTAAGTGCAGTTTGCTTGGCCCAAAGCGCGTCAAACTCGGCCTCAATCATGGCGCGGTCTATGTACAAGTCATAGCTTTTATCAATACGCGTCTTGCCATCGTCTTTTGTCACTTTGGTCTGCCTGTACCGTGCGCGTACTGTCTCGCCAGCAATGTCGCGCATATTCAGCCACTCACCTACCGTGCGACAACTCGTGTCTGACAATATAGCCCGAAGTTTGTTGATGGCAGATTTCAATGCACCGCTGTCATTGTCTTTTTTATCTGTCTTGCGGTTGCTTTTAAATCCGCGGCGTTGGTTGATGTGAAACAAGGCTCGCGCAAATTCATCTGGCTTAAGCGCTTCATCTAAGCCTTTTGCACGTAAGGCGTAAGGGTTCAGTGTTTCAAGCGCCTTGCGACTGGCTTCATCTTTTGGAAAGAACCCATGCGCAATGAGTGTGTGCATCATCCGCGATTTGCGTTTCAACAGCCGGTCACGCCTGCGACGCATGGCCCGAGCTTCTCGACGTGTTACAGCAAGTGAAGACCCATCTTTGGGGTTGCGCCCATCAGAAAATATGCGAACCCCGGCTTTAATCACAGCACATGGAGCATTGTCTGTGTTTAGTCTTAGCATCGCCCATCCAAGCGAAGTTGAACCTAAATCCAAAGCCAATCGGTAACGCATTGGTGTAGCCATGTCTTCTCCAGTCAAGTAATTATTTGCAACAATCTAACATCCTAAACGCAATTGTGTTAAAGTTAAGGCACTTATCGATTGGGATATGCGCTCTGAACGCTAACAAGCTGAAAGATGCACCAAATGGAAAGGCCGCTATATGCGGCCTTTTGTCTTTTTACTACTATAGTTTATGCAGGTAAATATCTAAAGATAATCGCTAAATCTTTCAAAATTTCAAAACATTAAAACATGCTAGCAACTTCTCCCAAATGGCATTGAAGTTATCTCTATTTGATTGGTATTTAAAGTGAATTTTTTTTGGAATAAAACCGAAAAATTACTCTTTCATTCTAAAAAAATCCCGAAGAGAAATTGCTATGCAAATATTGGTTAATGTAAAAATATAAATCCTAGTGAAACCTGCATCTTTCAAAATTACAAATTTAGTCTCATTTGCATCAAAATTAACACAAATCACCAATCTTTTCCAATGCAGATCGTTGCTGCCCTATCACCAAATGTGCGTATCGCTGGGTGGTAGTGATGGATGAATGTCCCAGAATTTTTGAAACGGTATAAAGGTCCACTCCCAAGCCGATCAGAATACTCGCGCAGCTGTGTCGAAGATCATGAAAATTAACGTGCTCCATATCTGCTTTGACACGTGCTCTGCGAAACGAACTCTTTACACCATCCACACTGATCGTTAATGGAAAGTATTCCAGCCATGGTTTAAGTGCAGGAATTATCGGCACAATCTTTGGTTTCTTTGTTTTTGAATTCTCTTTCGGTATGAAGATGACATCATCTTTGATATCTTCCGCTTGTATCTTCAGAAGCTCTCCCCTTCGACATCCTGTTAGAAGAGCAGCCCATATAACAGCTTGCACTTCAGTTGTGCAAAATGATGCCAGATGACGAACTTGTTGCACATCCAAAAAAACTTCGCGCTGGTTGTTAACTGACATTAGCATAATTCGAGCGCCATAATTTTCTGGGATAAGTTTTCTGCGCCAAGCAATCGTCAATCCTTTTTTTAAGGTTGATAAACTTCGGTTGATTGTTGCTGCCGCATACTTATGACGCGTATCATCAATGAAATGGTTCGCACATTCTTCAGCTTGGCTGGCACGGTACTTTTCAGCCCATGCACCCAAGCGCAGAGCGTGATAAATGCTTGTTTCATTACTGGATAGCGTTTTAGCGTGTTCAATGAATAAGCCCATCACGACTGACATTGGAATGTCACTTGGGAGTTGGATGCTATTGGCATGTTGTGATACGGATTTTGCCAGGGCATTTCTCAAATCAGCTTCTAACTGCTTGGCTTGGCTCGCAGTTGCACCTTTTGGGACAATGCGATGAACTCTCTTCCCTGCGACCATGATGTTGATGTGTTTACGACCCTGGCCGTCCTTGTAAATTGACATGCATGCTCCTTTAACCAATTCTTACACTCAATTAAATCGTATCGTTTACTACCAACACCTAGTCGCAAAAATGGCAAGCCATCTTGTTCAAGATGTCTCAATTTTGACGCACTGATAGACATGTACGCACAAAATTGCTGAGGGGTAAGACACCGATTTCTTTGTATTTCGATTTCATCCATATATGTAACCATCACTTTGATTCGATGTGCTAATTTATCAAAGATCAACATCATGTAAATTTCAAAAAACATCACTTTTTAATTTGCAATTGCCAATCAATCCAATTTGAATTCACATCCATCATTTCTAAGCTATCACAATTTTTTCACCGCGCAAATCCAAAACTTGGTACGTGATACTTCCGATCCCGCCACATGTGGCGGGATTCCAGAAATTATTTCTGCAGAAATTTTTCCCAAAATTGATAACTAAAGATATCCAAAAGTCGTCATTACGCGGTGAATTTTTGCGTCGATATCAGGAATTTCTTCAAAATAATTTTTCAATGTTGGAATCGGAAGAATTTTTGCATCACCATCAACCACGACTATTTTGAATGAATTCTCCAATCCGGTTGACATGCCATCCGCTACTTCTTCAATCACCAAGTTCAAATCAGTGCCTGCAATTGATCGAGCGCGAAGCTTTGGATAATGCCCTTCAGCATTTTTTATAGGCGGCGGATTCGCAAAAACAGATGCAATTGCATGTTGCGACACATGTATCGTTGCGATTTTTAATCCATTCGAATTTTGCATTTTTTTGGTTGTACTGCCGTAGTATGACGATGTAATAGTTTTACGGCTATGACCAAGATTTTCAGCGATCTGTAATCGAATTAACTCTTCATTTTCCTTCGGCATTTGATTTTTAACGCCACCTAAAGTAGCAGGTAAATACCCTTTCGACAAAGCCAGTTGCTCTGCAAACTGAGCACGTAAACCATGTCCCGAGGATCCGGACATCCTTTTGGTAAGGCCAATACGGCGCATTAAATACATATAACGAGTTTTATTACGTTCCAGTAATGGAGTTGCATTTTGATGTTTATCATCGGGCCATCCCAAGTGCTCGTTTTGCTTAATTCTCAATTTCGCGAGATCCAACACATCACGCTGTAAATCAAACTCGATTGGTATGAGTCGTGGACGTCCACCTTTCGCCACCCCTGGCCGTATCTCCAGGCAATAGCCTTTGTCATCCAGCCACGGCTTAATTTGCAAAACTTCAATGCGTCGCAATCCAAACGCAACACACATTCGCAACATAAGGCCAAACCTTAAGTCGAGTTCATCCGCATCTTTCAATTTTTGTTCCAAGTCAATACCATTACCATCCCAACTTTTGCTTTTTTTAGCTACTTGGCTGGCCATAAATTCGTGGGTGTGAACTTCTGGCAAGTAGATATGTTTATCTTTAACCAAACCAGGTTTGCCAATCCAATCGTCAAACTTGCGCAACGTTGTGTAGATTGATGCAAAGTGCTTGGGACTCACCCCACATGCCCAATAATCACGTATAACTGCCTCAATGTGTTTTCCGTTGAATTGCGCAGGACTTTCGGGCTTAAAACCCAAACGCCAGATTCGACAACAGACTTCGTTCATCACATCTGAGGCTATTTCAATCGTTCGGTTAGAACTCTGTTTACCGTTTAAACGCAATCTGGCTTTTTCGATAACGAGTTCTCTCATTTCACGACATAGACGTTGTAACTTCTGATCATTTTCATTAACATTAATATACGCTGCCGAATAATTAGGCAGTCTGCCAAGTGCAATGCCATTCGATCTTGAAAGTGGTTCACGTGCCATTTGTTACTCCTTTGAAAAGTCTTAATCTTCAAATATTTTTTTTTTGAAAAAAATCAAAAGCACATGGTTTTTGGAGACTTTTCGACATTAGCGTCTTAAATCAAAATAAATCCTCTGGTAAAAAATGTTGGAATAACGTTACAAAGAATTGAATTTGCGCAGCTGAAAAAATTTGCTACTTTGAATATTTAACTATTCAAAGGAAGCAAACATGTCATCACTCTCCCTCTCTAATTTGGTTCTGGCTTTGACAGTCGTAACTTGTATTTGTGCCGCTATATGTATCTATATCTTTAGCCAAGACATTCACGAACGAATTGACATTGCGAATGCGATTGATTCGGATGCGGCATTGCTTCGATGTTTACAAGACAAAAACGCTGCCATCCTCCATGACACCAAAGGCCAACAAGGCGAAGATAAAGTTCACCAAAAGGTGTTAGAAATATTCAAATCACTTGAAATCGAGTGCGTCACCAACCGTGAATTCGGCAGATCCCATGCCATCTTGCTACCAACAGGCAGTGACAAATACTCGAAAGAAATAGATTTGTTAGTGGTATCTGAAATCGGTATCTTTGTCATTGAAGTAAAAAATTGGCGCGGTGAATGGGGTGCGCAGGATTCTTCTGGTCAATCCTTGGTGCTATTGACTGGCAAGTCGGAAGCAAAATCCGTTCAAACCCGCTCTGCGCCTTTGCGTAAAACACAAAATAAGCTCAATATTCTTTGCAACCGAGCGCAGTTGCTGGACGACAGTGTAGGTCCCTGCATCCCAGTGCATGCCATTGTTGTGTTCACCGATCCTACCGGTAATGCCCACCCACTACTGCCCACGGATTATCTGCATTTGTCTGACCTGGGCTATTACTTTCGCATCAAGCTTGAGAAGTTAGGACATAGCGCAACAGGTTCTTACGTGCGCTATGGCGTACAGGCACACGTTGACTACATCAAACCCTTTCTGGATGGTGCAGTCGATGCATTACACCAACACATGTTGCGCCTGTCACCCACCACAATTTCACTTCAAGACTACCAAAACAACTACCAGCAAATGCTTGCACTGCAAAACAGACCAGCACGACACATGACCAACAGACAAGATGCGTTGCTGTCTTGGGCCAAACGCACAGCTTTCTTTGGTGTGATGACCTATTTAATTCACGCTTTGCGATCTTGGGTCTAGGCCAGCGCATAGCTGAGATTGGCATAGCGCAAGTTGACAAGTAAACATATTCCATCCTGCAAACTTCGAGTTGCGCGAGCAAAAGTATTTGCTATCTTGAATTCACAACATTCAAAAAGGAAAAATATTCATGACTTCAATGATTTCAAACTTTGTCCTTGCAATAGGACTGCATGCCGTCAAGAACGAGGCATTAATCAACAAAATTGACACTTTCTGGATCACCGAAGAACTGGCACTGCATGGCAGGTATTCACCATATCTTTTAGAATTACAGAAGGCGCAAGACTTAAAAGCCAACCTATGGTCCGTGACCATGTTTGTGTGGGTCGTCTTCATCACAGGACTCTTGCTGTGTGCTTGCCAATCTTGGCTTTTACAGTGCCTCGGGATCGTGGTCTTATTGTGGACCACATCCATGTTCATCAACATCGCCACTGCGACATGGCGTTCTTATCAATCAGGTGTTTTACTGATGAAGGAGCGCGTATGACAGAAGTTCTGACCAGGGTTTTTTTCGCTTCAAGTACACTTCTCGGCGCTGCAGCTGCCGTCTATGTAATTGTTCATGTTATAGATAAAGGCTTTTCGGTGTTTGGTGATCTATGGACTCGAAACAAATCGATCATGCTAAAAACCTATGTATTTGATAACGCCTACTATGCAGAAGTAAATAAGCAATATCCGCATTTAACGGACAAACAAGTCATTGCAGCATATGAGCAATTACGGCTGTACTTTGAGTTGAATTTGGTTTACTCAGGGAATGTCATTCCTATGCCGTCGAAGCTGGTGGACACTTGCTGGCATGTATTCATTTGCGATACGCGGGAATATCAAAAATTCTGTAGAACGCACTTTGGTGAATTTTTGCACCATGAGAAGCAGGTGAATACCCGTTTCAATATTCATATTGATGTAATGCCATTGAATCCAGATTCTGAATTGAGTGAAGAAGAAAAAGCCATTCCAAAAACCGAGTTTCTGAATTTGGTACGTGCTGCGCAGGTGTTTCAATGGGCGCAGGTAATTGAAGGTTGGAATCAAGACAACACAGATTCACAAGTTCCTACGCTTTTTAGTATGGATGAAGAGTATGAGATTGCTGATGGCTATATGTATGACCAGGTCATCACTGATGCATTAGCAAAATTTGATCTTGAAACGGCTAATGAAATGCTTAAGAAAGAGGAAACACAAAGGACGGATGGATCGGGTGCGGCCTGTGGGGATGGGTCTGCATCTTGCGGCGGGTGTGGAGGCGGTTGCGGGTAAGCATGATTAATTCTAAGCAACTGCACTATTTCATACAGCTACAAGTGCAATAAACTTTATCTGATACTGTGAAACGATCACATTCCATCTGCTGTATACAGGTTAAAACTAGATATCTGATGTTTCAAGAAAAAATGGCTATAAATTTCGCTCTATGGCTTTGGTATGAAGCTAGCTTTGAGGTTCTAGCTATCACTATTAATGTGTAAGCATAACTCTATAGATTGGCATCTATTTAAATGAAAGATAAAAAACTGCTTCTTTCAACAATTGATCGTTGCAAAAATATTTAATAATTTGCATAGAGATTAGACATAAGTAGGTCAACTGATAGGAAGTTGGCTAAAACAAATCTTCTTGAAACAGAATCCTGAAAGGAGATATAAATTGGCAAATAATGACAAACCCACAATGATCACGCAATCAACCATACTGTCTCGTCCAGGTTGGAGTAAGACCATACTAATTAACTTACTGGGAGAACCAGACAAACGCCGCAAACAACTTGGTCGAAGCAATTATTTCTGTCTCTACCTGTTAGAACGAGTTGATGCCGCAGAAAAATCAGAACAATTTCTTAACGCTCAAACTGCTTTATCAATTCGCAAATTGTCAGCGCAAAAAGCTGTCGAAACCAAAGTTGCAAAATTAATGCATGCAGTATCGCTAATGAAGATCAGTGTTTGCAAAATTAAAGATGTAGAGTCGCACGCCATAGAAGCCTTCAACGCTAATCGCAGAAATGACGAATACTGGGCAAGCACTGACTCTGACAAGGCTTTTCTGGATCGAATTACGGTTAATTTTATACGTCATGAACTCACAGAATACGATTATTCACTCTTAGAAGTGGCCGGGAAAACAGGCGTCACAAATGCGGTAGATGCAATACGCAACAAAGTCTATTCAGCAATAGCTGATAAGTACCCAGAATATGACGAGGAGTGTTGGCGTCAAGAGACTGAGCGCTTTGATCGAATTTAATTAAAGGAAATCTTTATATAGATTCAGAAGGGTTCGTTCTCTCATTCTCTGCGAACTTAGCAACCATGGTCGGGTTGCCTTTCGTCAACTTTTTGATTGACAGGTCTTGTGCTTTATCATTTGCCAGACGCAGATTACGATCCGTTCCTAGAAGAGCATCTTTGGTTTTCTGCAAGTGGTCGATCGATTTATCGATTTCATCGATAGCTTTCTTAAAGCTATTGGATGCCAAGTCGTAGTTCCGCGCGAATGCTGTCTGGAATGATTCCAAGCTGGTTTCAAAATTGGTGATGTCAATGTTCTGCGCTTTCACCAGTGCTAGTTCTGATTTGTACTTGAGCGAATTCATCGCCGCGTTACGTAGCAATGTGATGATTGGAAGAAAGAACTGCGGGCGAACGATGTACATCTTTGGATAACGGTGGAAAACATCAACGATTCCTGTGTTGTAAAGCTCACTATCAGGTTCAAGTAGTGATACCAGTACAGCATACTCGCACCCCTTTTCCCGGCGATCTTTATCAAGTTCTTTCAGGAAATCTTCATTCTTACTCTTTGTAGCTGTTTGATCGTTTTCGTTCTTCATTTCGAACATGATAGAAACGATTTCTGTCCCAGACTCATCCAGGTCGCGAAAAATGTAGTCTCCTTTACTACCATTTCGTGCATCGTTATCTTTTTCGAAATAGGCCTTCGGAAATGCAGTAGCTCGTATGCGGTTGAATTCGGTTTCGCAATGCTTCTCAAGTGTCTCGCCAATCATCTTGGTCGATAAGCGAACCTTCATATCACGAAGTCGTTCTATTGCCTCATCACGATCCTTAATCTGTGTTTCGTACTTTTCCTTCAGAGCCTTTTCGGCTAATTGTTTCTCAAGTTCAACTCGCGCAAGGTTATTCTTTAACTCGTTACGCTCCTTCTCGACTGCGCCTAAAGCCTCAGAAATCGCAAGCTTCTTTTCAACGTCAATGGAATCAATTTTTGCTTTCAGCCCTTGGATCTCTGAATCCTTGGAAACTACTGCATTTTGTAGACCATTCAATAGCTTCGCCTCAGCAAGTTCTGCCGCTGCATCTTTGTCACGCTTTGCCTGCTCGAGTTGATTCGCGAGAGCATCACGTTCTTTCTCAACAGCACTCAGAGCTTCGGAAACGGCTAGTTTACGCGCGACTTCAGCCGCATCTATTTTTGCTTTCAGCTCCTGAATTTGAGAATCTTTTGTTGCAGCAGACTTCTGCATTTCATTAGCAATCTTTGTTTGTGCAAGCTCGACAGCATTACGCTTGTCCTGTTCCGCTAACTCAAGTCGCTCGTGTAACTGTTGCTCGAATGCCCCATCGCGAACTTGCTTGAGGATATCTGCATACCCAGCTTCGTCGATTTTGAATGCTTTGCCACAGTGCGGACAGATGATTTCATGCATGTCTGTGCGTCCTCTTCTAGTTAGTTGTTGATGAGTGGTCCATTTAGTCGAATGGCTGCGTTAGAACAGCCATGAATATGTGCTTCATAAGTGCTAAAGAAGGATAAAACTAACTCCGAAATGCTTCTCAAAACCTTGTACGCAATGCGAAAGACACACTGCAACGAAGTGCCCTGAGCCGTACTTTTATGCTTCAACGTCTCGGACCAAGGAAATTGTCTTGAAGTCATTGCCAAGGAATCCGAACTTGCGTGCAAACAACGAAGCAATGCGAGTATCCGCAGTCGCAAAGAAAATTTGTCTCTTTGAGTGAACCGCCAAGTCGCGTAGGTAGTCCAAAAAAGACAGGGCGTTCAAATCGTCGATGTGAGCAATTGGGTCATCAATAAGGACAACTGGCGGTGCATTGACGGCTGTATGATTGAGAGCCAGAAAGACTGACAATGCAAATGCCGAACGCTGACCAGTGCTAACTTGGTCCAAAGACCAATTCTTTTTGGAATCTCGCGACCTGAGAAGTACTTCTCCGTCACCAACATATTCGTACTCATTCGGCGAGTGAATTCGGACGAAGGCCGCATTGATTTCTTCGCTGATGGCATCAAGCGATTTCTTCGTGGCACTGTCCAAGGATAGCTCTGTTGCAAGGTCTGTCAGCGCTTCTCCAGCAGCACGAAAATTTATGTATTGTAAGAGATGGACACGTACGACCTTGTCAAGCTCCGAGATATGGTCAGTTAGCATAGAGATATCTGTAGACGCTGATTGCTCATATGTTGCTGCTTGGATCGCCTCTGCCAGAGCTCGTAGGGCGCCTATGATCGATGCTTGGACACCACTTAAGGACATGTCATCCGCAATGTCGAGGTGAATGTAGAGCGCGTCAGCATGCTTCGTCAGGACTAACAATTCCTCTCGCAAAGCAGCGACGGTTTGGAAATCACTTCCGACCGCCACACTAGTACGCCATGATGGAGAAAATAGGGGCTCGACCAATGATGCAAGCTGCGATGCGTTCGATTTCAATTCCGCCTGCAATAGCGGGAGCTGCTCTCGAGTTGACACGGACGCGCGTCTGTACGTCTGCAGATGCTGGTCTATAACCTCGATGTCATAGGGACTCTGACCAGCCGTAACCACAGCAGATATTGAGTTCAATAGGAGATCATGCTCTTTCTCTGTGAGGTCATGCCTCTCCAATTCAAGCCATTTATCCATCACTTTGGACAGCTCCGAATTCGCTTGGTTCAACTCGTTGCGAGCGTTCTCCAACGCCTTAATGACATCTATACAAAGTGAAGTCTGTGGCATGTTGAATTGAGTAGCAACCTGCTGAATTCGCTCGAAATTTGACTGCCAGTTAATCCAATCTTGCAGACTATTCTTGGCATCTGTAAGCTGCTGTGCAATAGAAGTGAGTTCCGCAGGCTGCACAAGGTCCGCAGTTATACTTTCGATATGACGTGCTAAAACTTCCGCCGTGTGCCTTGTCTTACACACTGGGCAAATGTCAGCTGCTCCCCCTCCCGCTATTGACGACTTAACAGCATTTGTCAGCTCCTGAGCAACTCGTGCCCGCTTGGCGGCTTCTTGACCGTAATTAGCACTCAGTTGCTCCAACAAGCGAACTTGACTAGTCGTTGAGTTGACATTTTGGACTGTCCAGTTGTTTGCATTGTCGAGACTCATCGTCGCGAATTTCGGAATCACCACCGGAGCAATAGAATTCGCATAGAACCCCACTTTGCCAGCAGCATTTTCAACGCGTGCTTTGCACTGTAGATATTCTGTCCTCAACGCAGCGAACCGGTTTCTAACGTAGAGAGCCCAACGCTCTAAGAGATTGACAGATGTGTCGGAGGCTTTGATTTGTTCCGCGATACGAATTGCCCGCTCAGAGATAGCGGTACGAGCAGCGTCGACGGTCTCAGCGGCAATGAACGCACTATCGACTTGCGACCACCGAGCTTTAAGGGCACCAAGGTTGACGAGACCTTTACCTGCGGAAAGTAGGATTTGTATGTGTTCATGAGCGGCTTGCAGCGGCAAAACTTCTTCCGCCGTAGCAAAGGGAGTGGTTGCCAGGCTAGCTTTCCACCCCATGGTTGACAGTGATGCCCTAAACGAATCGGATAGCGCCTTCGCATTGGACGGCCGCTCTTGCAACGCCTTTAGTCTCATCCTGGCGTCATTCAGTTGCCACTGAGTCTCCTCCATCTTGACGAGAGAGCGGTCTCTAGCAAGCTCGACCTCTGGCGTCAGCTTTCCGATGTATGCCCAGACTTGAGAGGACTCAGGGCCAGCAACGAGTCGACTGAGGTCCTCAGGCAAAGCCTCAGCGTTGAGTTCGGACGTAACCCGGTATGCGGCATCGGTATCAAGGAAGTTATATCGGTCAAATCCGTCGAGAACGCCGCTAGAGTTCCGCTCCTCTCGGTTGTACCACTTTAGGCACCGTGCTCTCAGGCGATTGGTATCGGTCGTTGAAGCTATCTCCAACTTGCTCTCATGTAACGTCCCGAACACCTTGCTGGGGCTGTTTCCGTTTCGTCGGTTTTTACCGCAATAGAAGTATTCGATGGCTTCGAGGAGTGAAGTCTTACCTGTGCCGTTTGAGCCAGTAATCAACGTGACTTGACCAAACTCGAACGGCGCTTTTCCATCATGGACAGGCCTGAATTTCTCAATTCGGATTTTCGCGAGCCATTTGCTGTGAAGAGGCACATCCGCCTCATGAAGCGTGAGCGGCGTTCGATTAATTAGTACCCGACGAGCGTTACCGGCTCCAATTTGTTCAATAAGCGAGGTACGCGTAGGCCGATCAAGTACGGCATCGAGGGACGCTACAGCAAGCTTGCGTCCCCATTCAGCAACTATGTCGAACTCTTGAACGTTTCCGTTTGATTTGAAGTATTGCGGTGCACCGAGTACTGACTCGAGTTCGTCTTCCGAAATAACTCGTTTACGGGCGTATTCCTCATCCGCCTCAATCGCACTCTTCGCCTCTTGGAAGCCTTTTTGCTGCTTGGAATGTGGTCCCGCCACGATGTAGATGTACTTGTTCCATCTAAGATCGCCCGGTGAACTGAAGAATCCGTCCCCGAGGATGCGTTCTTGAAACGCACGAAGCTCCTTCGCACGACCAACCACGTCGTCTGCGAAATCAACGTATACGACCGCAAAGGTCTTGTTGTGATAACTTCGCTCACCGCGCAGGACGGCCTCATCAATCTCTTCGATGTCATTTAAAATGCCTGCCACTTTTTTTCGTGCGGATTCGAGTACTTGCATGCCTAGCCTCGGGTGATTAACTTTGCGCTGCTGCCATCGTGCGTGAAGTGCGCCAGTTGCTTGATATGCGCGAACTTTGCACCTTCCATGGTCATATAGCAGACGGCTACACGGTGGCTACGTTCCGCTACGTTCTCTTTGCGTAGCAAATCATAGGCAGAATCGGATGTGTTCTTGATTTGGTCTGCTGGCGGGTTGAGCCCGAGGAAGGACACAAGCGCAGGCTCGCGCCCGTCCTTCACAACATTGGTGTGGGGAGACCTCCTAGACCAATCAATGCGAGCACCGCCGCCCGCAAGGTCGCGAATTTGCATTGGCAACAACTCTTTTGCTAGTATATGGTGCAGTGCGGCGACGCTCTGGACACTCCTATGTCGCTCAACGCTGATTCTTTTATCACGCTCAAGGCAAACTGTCACGCGGTGAGGCAGCTCATCATCATTGATTCGAAGGGAGGGAAGTTCCGCTGCTGCGTACCAGTCCTCCTTACCGCTTGTGAGACCACAAGTGAGCGCGACTGTCCGTTCAATGCGGAGGAGGCTTTCCTCAGTCTTTAGTTGAGCGAATGCTGCATCGACATTCTCGTCACCAGAAAAGAGCTGAGCTAATCCAGTGCCAGCGCATTCAGTATGCTCGACCCATGCTTGCGACGCTGCATCCCAGGTGTATCGCGCATCCATGGTCGGACCAGTTGGATTGACGTGCACTTGGAGGCCTGTGTGTTCCACCTTGGGAACGGTCAGTTCGAAAACGGCAGGAGCATAGTGAAAATGCAAGACATGACGGTCGCGCCGGTGCTTCGAGTAATACAGACCCTTCCGTTCATTGTTCTCAATTTCAGCATCGTCTGATGAGCACCGGTCGTGCGGTAAGTACCAGGCCGATCCTGTCTCGTTATTCCACTCAATTTTCTTTCCACCGGCATGCTCCACTAAGACCATATTCTCTGCCCAGTTAAGGCAGACGATGTCACAGTTACTTGTGCGTTTGTTCCGACTGAAAGTTTCTACGCGGTACTTCAGATAGTCGGGGTTATGAGGCTTTTCGTTTAGTTGGATGTGGAGCAGGGTTGATCTCTCAGTCAGCATTAGAAGGATGTCTTTGTCATCGGTAATGGCAAATGCATCTGAGCAGATGATGGTTGCCAGGGACAGACGATTGTTCGGACCAGAAAACCGATATATCGACCGGCCCTTGCGGAGCAACTTGTTCTCGAAGTAATGGGGATCCTTCGACGAGATGGTCTTGAACTGGAACAACACCACGCGGCGCTCGTTTCCGCTCTGCTTCTCTTTTGCGATGAAGCAGTACGCTACCGGGTCGAAGTAGGTTCCTTGCTTTTCTGCGGCCTGATCATCTTCGAAGAAAACATCGCACGTGCCGGTCTGCATCGCTTGTGTCTTGAACTCGTCGAGTTGTTTTGGAGTCATGCTCTCGCAACCGAGAACCCACAATGCATCCCGTGCCGGGAACGTATCGCCCTCAACGCACTTCAGCAAGGTCTTGATCGGGAGGTAGTACTCGGGCGTGACGACGAGATGATGACCTCCCTTTGCCGCCATCCCCAGGAAGTGCGTCGCCTGCTGGTCGGCGAAATCGAGGTCCAACGGTCCGATTCGCGCTGCGTCACCCATAAATGGTCCAGAGGGCTGCAGCAACAGAGCACGGTAGCTCTCCTCGGTCGGATTAAGAACTTCGAGCGCAGGATAAGAGAGCCCGTGATTGGCTAGGTACTCACTGACATTGACGATGTTTTCGATTCTCATTTCTAATCCCAAATCAGCGCCCTTATCAGGCTGTTATAAGCAATATCGTACAGGCAATCGCACACTACACGCGAGGGTCAGGTCTTGAACTGGAAGGCTGCAGCAAACCCCGAGAGATCACAAAGCTGAATGTGGAGTTTGAGGCAACGTCGCAGCGCACGTTGACGACAGCTTGCTGTCGCTTATAACTGAATGCTGCTATGTTGAAATGCTACTCCTGTAACCGCTTCCCAAAACTCCCACACCCACCTACCCCAATCACCAATCTCTGCGTAGCCCGTGTCGCAGCCACATAAAACAGCCTCGCGGCCTCTTGTTCATCTACACACTCTGCAGGCATGTGCCCCACGCCAGGTAAGGCAACCACCGGAAACTCTAACCCTTTGCTGACCTTCATGGTCATGATCTGAATAGCATCAACTGCAGGGTTGTACTCGCCTGTGCGTTTGCGAACACTAAAAGGCAGCTTGTGCTGATGCAGAGCATCGGCACACAAGTCCATAGTCTTCCAGTCTGCACACAAGATGGCCATATCACCCCATGCGTGTCCTTCTTTGTGCGCGTGGCTCAATTGGTCGGCTATCGCATAAGACTCTTCATGTAAGCTGGGCAATTTAATGAGTATTGGTGCCTGTCCTTCGCGTCCACAACTAATTGGCTTAACCAGAGGTATGCCATCATCATCTCTGTCATCCGCAGTCAATAAGTCAGCAGCAATGAGGTTGGCTGTTTGAAGTATTTGCTTGGTGTTACGGTAGTTGATTTTCAGAATGGTGGTTCGCCCCTGCGCCTGCACACCCACACTTTTGAAACTGAACTGTCTGCTACGTGTGCGTTCGTAAATGCTTTGTGCATCGTCATAGAGTAGGAGCAAACTGTTGGTCGTGGGATCCACCATTTGTGTAACAAGCTTGAGCCACTCAGGTGCAAAGTCGTGACCTTCGTCAATCAAGATGGCTTGGTACTGACCACTGGGTATTTGTCTGCGGTCGACCGCTGTAATAACGCGATGTACCATCTCTTCCATATATTGATGAGTTCCCATCTGGCCTGGTAAGGATTGTCCAAATGCCACCAACTGATCACGGCACCATTTATGAAAATGCCGCACATGCACCAAATCTGCCAATCCTTTCAACTCCATCGTCGCATTCAACTTAACTGCTAAAGGTTCGTTGAAACAAAGAATGAGAATGGGTTTGGATGCGGAGGTACTGGCCTTGGCTAAATATTCTGCGCGATAGCCCAGAATCATGGTTTTGCCAGATCCAGCCACACCGTGAATAACCCTGTGCCCTTCCCCCAGGGATCTAGCCAATTGTTCTTGTTGTAAATCCATGACACGCATCATGCTTGGCAATTCGGCTTCATCATTGCTGTCATCAAACAATGCGCCCTGAGTCTGTACACGCACCTCTGGAAACATGATCCAACGCACACGGTCCAATTGCGGCAACGACATGACACCCCGCATGGAATATGGAAACATGCCCCAAAGACGACTTTGTAAATCTTCGGCGTCAACGGATTCAGTCATTTCATCAGAGCAAACGACACGATTTGACTCTATCGCTTTATCAAGTTCTGCGTCTTTGAATTGTTTGCGTGTGATGTTGCTGAATACGACACCATAACTCCATGGAAACGACAGTTTGCCAAGGTGTTTACCTTCGTTCTGCACCAACTGTTTGTCGCGCTCCAAAGCGTTTACTACTTGATGTGCATATTGACGAGCTTGCTCCAATGGGTTGATAACACTCTTGGGTATGCCGTCTGGAATGATTTCCCACATCTCTTTATCGGCACGTTGAATGGTTGCCAAGCGCCAATCTTTGATTTCGAGCACCAACAATCCTCGACGCGGATGTATCACAACAAAATCTGGATGTGAATACTTTGGACCTACGGGTACGTCATACCAAAGGAGGTAGTCATCATCAAGCTTTTGCTCCAATCTCTCTGCCAAACGCCTCTCGCCAGCTGTCATACGAGAGGTGCAGGTTCCAATTGCAGGAATGAGGGTTGCCATAAATTTCAGTTTGGATGATTATTTGCTTACTTTTTTAAATCATCATAATCACATCGCAGCGATGACAACAAAATTTCGTTGACCAAAGTCAACTAAATCAAACACACTTCAAATTCAATTTTGAGGATCAAAATAAGTAAGAAATCTCTAGCAATTCGAATTTTTCAACAATATCGATTATTTATGTTTTACAAAATACCAATAGATACTTCGACTCTGAGTGACGCAAACCGTGAGCTATTTGCCAACGCACGTTTGGTTGTGGAAGAGCTAAAAATGAACGCAATTGCAGCATCGCAATCCGCAAATTCGAATGAACCATTTTTAGATTTAGGCGCAGTCATTGAAGATGCCTATCTGCGTGGATTGACAAACGCAGGCTTACTTCGTTCAACAGATTTAAAGGCTATGCATTAAAGATAGATCCTCATTCTTCGGAAAGAATTGAATCAAGGAATCGCCATGATTTAGAAAAAATAAATCAAGTTACTATTCCGTGAAATTCAATTCAGAATCCATTTCAGGTCTATCAGGTTGTTCTTACAAGCTATTAAGATTCAAACTTCCAAGTTATAGCTTGTATGGACATTTAACCTCAAGCATTACGTTGCTTTGACCGGCGGAAGACACCCCAGATTCTCAATTTGAATCTTTTTGATTCGCCCCGCAAGCGAGATGTCATCACTGGCGAGTACGAAAACATTTGCAGCCATTAATGCAAGTCCATTTGCATTTCGTAAGGCAGAAATCCTTTGTTGAGGCGAACTGTCTGATAAGACCTGAGCTATAGCTCGTGAGCCGCCATGCACATAAGAATTCATGGGTTGCCAAGTGCTTTCTTTTAGCTCACGAAGCATTTGACAAATAAAAGGAGGCGCGTCTTTGTCTATAGATTGAAGCATTGACTCCATTGGTGGGCCCATAATTGGCTCCTCAAGCCGTCCAGGTTCCATTGGAGATGTCATTTGTTTGATCCATTCGTCGCTAGCACAATGATGTGTCCATATCGACCGAACAAGGCTTTCAAAAGTCAAACGAACTAAAGCCAGAGCTGAAACATGGTGGTCAATCTCAATGAGAATCCGCTGACTAGATGTGTGTTGAATTGCTATTTGACTCAAGGCTGTAGTTAGCAACCCACGTTTTGTAGTTGGCTGTTTGGCATCCAGTAGAAGCATACCAATGTCATTTGCAAACTTCTTGGATTTTTCCAAAATATCAATGAACGTTTTATCCATAAGATTTTCTTTGATTAAGTTCTAATATACACTGCAAACATAAAGCTCTATCAAGTTTATTGGGATCCTGATTGATAGACCAAACTATCGTTGATGAGAAAAACATTTGAACACCATTGTTAGAAGAGATATCTGCTGCGTATATATCATGACTTCGTCATGAATATCTGTATCTAACTTTGTTGCCAGCAAGTGGAACAACCATTTTTCACAAAATCTGCCAACCAGTAATTCTGCTTTGTCTGTACCACCTCGGAATCGGCCACAAACTATTTATCTGACGTTGAAATTTAAAGATATGAGCGAAGTTGCACATAATTGAGTACTTGAGGATGCAAATTTCTATGTGTTGCAACGATTGCAAAACCAATATTCATCGTTGTTCATATCGAATCTACTCAATTTACTGCTGAGCTACCTGCGAAACTACCCGCTTTATAGTTAAGCTTACCGCGCTCTAACTCTAGCTCACGTATTCTCTGGCTTCTTAGAAGTTCACCCCGCAAGCTTTAGAACAAAATTTGTTTAAAACTGGGATCATCAAAACCATGTTGTATCCGATTGCCCTATCCGGTCACCTGCATCGGTTTGCTGCAGAATTCCAATGCTTTACTCTTCACTGTATATGCTTGTGCTCATTTCCAGCATTCCGAGGTTTGATTGACTTATTGGAATATGATTTGGTACAGTTGGCAGGGAGCTGGTCGTTTGTGCAAAACTGAATGATTTGATTTGATTTGATTTGATTAAAAACTCAGTTTAGAGTTAGCTGAGAATCAACACAAATTCAAAAAAAGAAAACATGGACAAAATAAACATGCCAGCCGATCCAAACGACATGTGCGCCTCATGTATTTTTTGACCTCTGTAAACATCTGCCATGTGTTCGGATTTCGTTTAATAACATCTCGAAAGTATGCTTAATTATTAAACAACGCCCCAAGTTGAGCGATTAATCTTACGGCGCAATTTTGTTTCAACTTTGTTTTTCGCATACAAATTAATTGAAACACTATTTTGGTCAATCTCAAGTATTCCGAAATTATCCCTCCGTTCGCCGACCACCACTAATTCTCTAACAGCTGCACCTGAGGATGTGGCCTCATACAGCGGGAAACGTTTTCCAGCGAACTCATCCAAGGAATTCCTATGTATATCTCCACTGAGTGCTAATGTACGCCTTAAACTAGATTGTCTTAGTAACCAGTCAAAATCAATTGGATATGTTTTTTTATAGTCTCCGAGCACTGAACCTGATGCAAAAAGATGAACACTGTCAATATCTGAGCTGGCATAAACTTTCGCCAAGTCTTCTTTTTGCTGCCTTCCTAACAATGTACGTTTAGAAGAAGCTATCGCCCATTTACGAGTACGATGAGTTCGTCCATCCGAAAGGTGCAACCAGACATTTTCAGGCAATAGATAAGAAGGGGTATCGAGAGGGTAATGTTTAGTTTGCCAAAACTCTGGCGCGTTGTATTTTTTTGGGAAAGTATTTGGCGCCAACCCAGAATAAATAGTCTTTCTAAAGGCGGTTTGGAACGCACTAGAAAGAATAACTTTATCCCTTTTTTCCGGCGAAGCTAATGCCTCAGCTCCTAATTCATCATTCCACAAAAAATCATGATCGTCCCAGATACTGAAAACTCGCTTTGGTCCTAAAGTTTTAATTAACCGTGCAAACTCAGGGACTTGCAACTGTGCTGAATAGAGTTTAAACAAATGCTGAGCAAACTCATCTTCTGTCATCAGCATAGGGTGACTCACTGTATGAATGTCTAAATAAATTGAATCACCCAGTAAAATAAGATAGTCAGGATTTTTAGCAACAATCCAATCCCAGACAGGTTGGTTAGGGAAAACTTGTTCACAAAAGCAAGATGCAAACGCAATTTTCATTTCATCTCCTTAATAAAATAGACGTAGATAGTTCATGGGAGAGTGATCAGCAGCTGCGCGAAAAGGCGCTGTACCGTAGCGCCAAGCCCAATTTTTTAAATAACTTATCTCTCCATTCAACCGGTCACTGTTAATCACATCATCAACTGGATTTAAGATGACTAAACCATCTTTATTTATGTAATGCCGAGTGCCAGTATGTGCAAAACCTAAAAGAGTTGGCGGCAATCTCGGAACAATATCGCAGCAATTAGTGTATCTTGCATGATTTATATCCTTAATCGATTCAGAAAACTCATGGTTTCCGACTCGTGGACTGCCAATTGTTAGAAGTAACGTTGGCTTAAAAATTGAGGATGCTAAGATCCCTAAAGCTGCACCTAAACTGTGTCCAGTAATTAATAATCGTTTAGGTACTACTAAATTATTTATCCAATCCGAAATAGGATCCTTGACACTCGAAAAGGCGTTTTCAAAACCTTTGTGAACTTTGCCCCGCCCATATGGCCAAGAAACAAATACTGTGGATGTGTCAATTACCAAGTCTGTCGCCTGGTCTAGCTGAGTCCCACGAAATGCCAGTATGGCCACTCTATCGCTAAGGCGTACTGCTCCAAATGCATAAGTGTTAGTCTGAACATCTACAAACATAGTCAGCTCAGAGAAGCCTACGTGAGATAAAGCGGCTTTTAATCGATCATACTGCGCTTGTTCAATTTCAGCACGGTAATAGGCTAGACGTGCGCATTCAGCTAAAAGTGCATGCTCGCTAGAATTTACGCCGCGTTGAAACAATGTTTCGTCAGACTCAGGACATACCAATGACTTGCTTGTTGGGTTATATGGTAAGGTCATCGCTTCTCCTTAATATTTGTGAACGATGGTCTAAAACCATTGGTCACATCTGCGTAGCAACGTCGTTAAATTAACATGTCTACTTTTAATTACCCATTGTGTACAAGTAAAAAGTCTAACGTTACCAAGTAAAACATACTCAGAACCACACAACTTCATTTATTACTGATGGTTGAGAAGTTTCTAGGGAATAAGTTTTTTTTGTCATTCAAAGTGGTGTTAACAGTACGGCCAATTTTGTGTTTTTTATGTTCCATTTTGGTTTACCTTTTTTATCACAAGTCACAATCTTGTCTGAATATAGTTGATTAGCCAAATTGCATGTAACTTGTAAAAAATCGAATCTAACTGAACAGTCATTTGCGATGGAGATAACTTGGTTAACTTCAATTACGACTCGGCCACCAACATCACCGTATCCTTCAACAGGTTCAGCGACAATCTCATATTTCTTATTAAGATGCTCACTGCAGCCACGAACTTCATCTAGTCCAATCCGATCTGGAACCCTAACAGAGTAAGCTTGTGTTTCTTTTGTTGTACGCCATGGACCGATCAAGCTTGAAGGAAATGACCTAATCTCTTTGCTTTCTTTTTGATGGTATTGGAGATTTTTCACCAATTTCACAACGTCATCATTTTTGATATTTTTAGAATCCTCGTAAAGCTGTTCGATTTTTTTCACCGCCTCTTCATTCGACTTTACTTTAAATGGTAAGTCACTTAATTTTATGAAAGTAGACGTGTCTAATGATGCGCCATCAAATTTACTTTCTTTGTATTGAATTAGTGAGTAGAGCATCCCTCCAACCAAGAGTGCAAAAAATAGCAGAACAGCTACTCCTTCAATCGATACCCCCATTAAAGACAGCTTACCTTCTTTAGCGCTCAAATCTTGGCGGAATTTTTGACTAAAAACTAAGGCCAACATTAACCCTATAAGAGTTATCCCACAAATCAAAATAACTAATATAAATGGATTGAAACCGTTAAGCATTAGCTTCTCCTAATATCTCTAAATAAAACTTTATGTATAAGCACTTTGAAGTGGAAGAAAAAATAGTTCTAATTACCAAGTTCAGGATATCTTTTGTCAAGTCGCAGTGCTTTAGGTGCGTAGCTTGAAATTCTTCCGCAACATGACACTGTTGATGCACGTAATCTTTCACCTACAGATGCGTGGTGTGTGCCTCCACTTGCGTCCACGCGATGACGAACTTTCCATTTAGGAATTAAACTATTTGGCCACCAGTTCGGCAAATATGATTGAAGCATTTCCACCCAAAGAATTGTCTCGTCGTGCATCAGCCCTAGTGGATCAGGGTACAGTTTTAGTTTTTCTCGGTCTACTTTGATTGGGTACGGGAGAGACATCACCTCATCGATCATCCATTTGAGCGCAACGTCCGATAATCTTGATTCATCTTCGGGGTAACTGCCACCAATATCAGAATGACAACCAGGAAACCAAAATTGCTTCATCCATTCTGGCTCACCATCTGATCGTTTGAGTTCTCTATCTCCCCATTGCACCCTTGAGAAATCTTTCCGAGATTCATCAATTGCCAATGCATGGCGAGCGGCATATACATCTGGATTGAGTGATTTATCGTAAAACTCAAATTTCAAAAAATTTGCAATGTGCCATTTATGTGTACCTTCAACCGGATAGTCATCAATTCTGCGATATGCATACCAAACATAAACCAAGTAACTAATAATTAATAAAGCAATAGATGTGTATGCAAATGACAACCAGTAACCGATATCAAAGTATCCCAAAACGAATTGATTTGCGAAATAAACGAGCATACTGAAAATCGTCAAGGCTAACACTTTGAGAAGTATCCCTACAATACCCTTCGCACCTAATGCAGCAACAGTATCGAAAACACCTATAAAGTAGGGGACAACATTCGGTTTGCCGTTTGAATCTGATGAGTATTTCTTCCGGAATCGCGAAGCGAGCACTTGCCGTTGCCCTCTGTATTCATTATTTATCTTCTCATCTTTTGTGACTTGAGATTGAAGTTGCTTATATCTATGAGAATCTGGTATTGCAAGAGGCTCTCCTTTAATGAAGTGTTCAGAGTGAACAGCTTTAAAGGTTTTTAATTCTTCACTTGCTTTTTGGGTACCTTTGCCTGCTCCATGCAGATAAACCATTTCTACAGCCTCTTTCGCAATTCGACGAATTGAATTCCCATAATTGGTGAGCGAGCCTCCATTCTCATCAGTAGTAGGCACGCCGCAAAGACTTAAAACACCACCTAAACACCGGACAGTATAAGCACCACGACTAAAGCCAAAGAGATAAATTCGGTCACCTGGTTCGTAGACTTTTAAGATGTATTCATAGCAATCTGCAATATTGCGACTAATGCCAGTACCTGTGGCCATGCTAAATATTTTCCACAAAGGCTGCAGCTTTGAAAACTTCACTACCTTGTCATCAAGATCAGAACCTATTCCAGCATCGTAGTATGCCACTTGTAGCTTAGGATCAATGTTTGAATCCGGCCCAATTTTTGAAGCTCGATATAACTTGTAAATATTGCTTAAACGCTGTTCTGGTTTGAGACCACCAGCCTGTCCGGTACCGTCAGAAAAAATCAATATATTTTTAGTCATAGTTTGAATGTATACCTTGATCAATAGGACGGTCAAGATAAATTTCACACAATTGCTAGTAACTAAAGAAGTTACGTGATTAAAAGTGAAGTGATTAAAAAATCAATTTTCATTCTTCTATGATATAGCCCTTAGTTATTGATTTGCCTAAGTTCTATGAACCCACTGCTATGAATAGTCCTATTACTGAAACTTTGCTATATGCACATTCAAGGATTAGTGAATTCTCTAGAAAAAATTCAGAGTTAGTTGATTGACTCTAGGAAGAAATTGAATCTATCATGCTGTTCCGTTTTTAGCCCAACGGACAGGGTTGTAAATGTACGCAAAGACTTAAGAAACTGAGGTTTTCAACAAGGAATGATGCGTAAATCAATCCTTATCAACGTAGCCTTTACAGCTGGCGTTTAACCTTTTGTTGCTTACGCAACGCAAGGACTTTGGGTCTTATCGGTGATCCCCCCTACGGCTGAAATCCAACCAATTTGGTCGGTATGAGAGCTTCAGCTGCCCTTACTTAATCCGGCACGGCACGCAGCCAGCACCACGAAACACTGCATCCATCACCACAACGGGGACGCGATAGCAATATGGGTTGCAACACCCTATCGTTTACTTTACTCGCTTCATTTCGATGCGCAAACCCAAGTGTGGATTGTGCGTTGTATAGTTTTTCAGCTTGTTGCGTTGAGTTTTTTATTCGATCAAACACCGCTAAATGTGATGTGATTTATTAAGCTTTTTGCACTTGCGGCTAATGTCTAATCAGTGCGCTTAAATTGCACAACACACAGGTTATTGAGCAAGTTTTTACTTCGTACTTTTGGTACTGTTTTAATTTCTGATTTGATTATCGAGCTGTAACCCGCGTGAAACCTACGTGCAAATGACACTCTGTATTCGGATGGGAATCATTCAAATTATTGTGATTTGCCCTAGTCTGCCTCTTTAGGAAACAAACAGACACGCCGATGGCGTGAATATCACAGGATTGAGAGCTTGACTCTCTTGAATTTTATTCGTCTTTCCGCACGCTGCGAACGTATAAAAATGGTCTGCAATTACTGCAGATAAAGAAATATTACTATGAAAACTTTCTACACGCAAGGAATTTTTCAAATTTATTTCTACCTCATCTGTCCTAAATATCGATTGCTGTCATGGCGCAACGAATGATGAGTTTGACAGCAGATTATTCAACATTTGATTTAAACGAAAACCAGCAATGTTAGGTACTTGTGGCCAAGGTGTTGCCCTCATTGACCCATGGGTTGCTCAATTTGGCCCATTAGTTGCTCTAAATGGCCAGCCAACGGTCTATTTGGTCTTCGTGTTGTCTCAATAGGTTATTGCAATTCAAAAAGCGTGCTTTTTATGTGTGTTTTTGAATTTTTAATCAAAAAAATATTACTAACATTAGTGCATGACTAAATTAAAAAGTATCAATATCAGAATGCGCTTTACCTTAAGTGAGTGTGATGTGGGTATGCGAAAACTTATTCTAGAGCTTCAACAAATCGAGGCTTCTACAAATGACGAGAGCGAAGTTAACCAGAAAAAGAAAATTCACTTGTTGCACATATTGCATGCCTACTGTCAAAACAAAAGTTTTGGTGAAGTCGCCTCCCCTTTTCAGATTGAAGTACACCAACAGCCTAAAGAGCTGACTGTTGTACCGAAAGCAATACAACACATGGAAGTATCAAATGGTACTTCGACAGATTCGTTAGGCATAGACGCCATGCAAGCACGATTTAAACCAACTTTTGGAGATTAATTTATGAACAATCAAAAAACCGTATTAGCTGTGGATGTCGGATTTGGCAATACTAAAGCTGTATGGGGAGCAGAATGCACGCCGCAGTCTGAAATACTTTTCCGCTCTATCGTTAAACGAACAATGCAAGATCCTGCAATGTTTGGCGACTTGGGCGCTGGTATAAACAGGGTGGGAATCTCAATTGATGGAATGTACTTTTTAGTAGGGCCTGATGCATATCTCGCAGGAGGTGAACCCACAATTGATCCAAATTTTGTTAACCGGGTTGAATACTTGGCACTTCTACGTGGCAGTATGTATTACATGGTTCAGTCTATGGGACGTGCCAGTGATATTGATTGTTTAGTGGTAGGCCTGCCTGTTGGCAATTTCATGACACACAAAGCAGCATTATCGAATGTTTGTACAGGACTGCATTTGCTCCCAACGCCTCCTCAGTTAGCGGAACATTATGGTCCAACAATTGAAATTAAGGTGAAGTCTGTCTTGGTGTTACCGCAACCTTTGGGTGCACTTCGGCATGCTTTCACAATACAAGGTGGCAGCATCAAAAGTAAACCGAATGATATCAACGTCATCATTGATCCTGGCTACAACACCTTTGATTGGGTGGTGACCAAAGGTGGTGATATGGACTTTGAGCGCAGTGGCAGCTTTGATGGCGGTGTATCGCTTTTGCTGCAGCAAGTATCAACTCAAGCTATGCTTGAATTGGGTACAGGTGCGATAGGCATGATTGATTGCGAAACTGCTTTGGAGACAGGGTCTCTAGTGGCCAATGGAAAAAGGCATCCGTTTTCTAAATACGTCAGTCATGCCGATGGAGTTGCCCAAGTAACTGTTGATCGGTTTATGAATGCCTCTAAACTCAATGGAGCGATAACACGAATTATTTTGGCGGGTGGTGGTGCCAAATACTATCAAAAAGCTTTGCAAGAACGCTTCAAAGGCTATCCTGTCGTTATTTCTGAAGAATCGGTTATGAGCAATGCCCGTGGTTTCTACCTTTGGGCCAACGGCGCAATGCCGTAAAAATTATTATGCAGTGATTTATGTATCGATTGCTCTTATAAAGTCACTATATGAAGTTCGCAAAATGTAGAGGAATTCAGCTAAATGAGTCCTAACACATGGGCAAGACACTCACTTAAAAACACAAAATCAGATACGGTCGAGCAATACGTAATTATGATAAATTGAAATTGAAATTGAAATTGAAAAATTTGATAGCTACAACGCAATATTCAGATCATTTTTGCAAAGTTCAAATCTTGATAAATTAATTTATACGTTTTCTGAATAGATTGTTGCAACACCGGGTAAATTTCATTACCCATTAAAGATGTTAAGTAAAATGCAAATTGAGGCTAATCAATTTACATAACTAAAATTTGATCTTTCGCTTCATTCCAGCTGATGCAAAAGACTATCAAAACAATTTCTCATTCCCTAATGAATCGATATTTCTCACTAAGAGCAGTTTTTTGCGTCGTCCTTCTGTGCAGTTCAGTTATCAAAGATGTTTACGCATTGAGTTTGTATGACGCTTATCTTTTAGCGCTCAAAAATGATCCTCAATACAAAAGTGCTAAAGCTAACTTTAAAGCCGCTCAAGAAAAAATCCCGCAGGCTTCTGCTGCATTGAAACCGACACTCAACTGGACTATTGGTGCCAATGCCACATATAACAAAAGCAAAGGTACCAGCACCTCCAATGAATTAAGTGATAGTGCACGTACCAATCAAACGGATACGCAAACGACTAGCAGAACTTCATCTTCCAGCGTCAGCAACAATAATGGAATTGATACTTCTGGATCGAGTCAGTCAGATTCAGCAACCACTACCATACTCAAAGAGACCTCGAATTTGTCCAATACAGGCGATGGTTGGTCTGAACCCAATATTGGCAATCGCAACGGTTCCCTTGCTAGCGCACTGGCATTTTCATTACCGTTATATCGACCTGCCTACAGCATTCAACTCGAGCAAAGTAAATTGATCGTAGAGCAAGCAGCCTTGCAACTCGAAGCCACCAAAGCTGAAACCATGTTAAGGGTTTCCCAAGCTTACTTTGATCTTGTGATTGCGAACGAAAACATTGTGGCAATTGCTACCCAAAAGAAAGCAACAATCGAGCAGTTGGCTTCAGCAAAAAACAATTTTGAAGCAGGCGCTGCAACCATCACAGATGTGCATGAAGCGCAAGCACGTTATGACCTGGTTAAAGCACAGGAAATCAACTTCGCCAATGAACTCATTATCAAAACCGCTGCACTGCGAGCCATCGTTGGTGTCATACCAAGTAAAATTTTTCAGCTTAAGACTGAAAAATTCGAACTCTCACCTCCTGCGCCAACTTTCATTGACCATTGGGTGACTTTGGCCAGCAATCATTCTTACAACGTCTTGATTCAAAAGACAGCATTGCAAATCGCTGAAAAGGAAATAGCGAAACAAAATGCCGCGTATGAACCGACTTTAGACTTAACTGCAAACGCAGGCATTAACCGCAACTACGTCAGAAATAGCAATGAATCGACAGGTTCAAATACCGTAAACAGCAGCAATCAAACAAACAGTAATACAGTTTCCAACAGCAACAATAGCTCATCCAGAACATCTGGATCAGGCACCAATTCCTCTGCTGTGACCACTTCGAACACTGATACAAATTCCAATAGCAGTTCATCGACGCAAACAACAACCAAATTTTCGTCGAATACGGTCAAAACTAGAACGTCTGATAAGAGCGCATCAATTGGGCTTCAATTTTTATTGCCACTGTATGACGGTGGTCTCAACAACAGCCGAGTCAGAGAAGCTTTGGCACAGCATGAAAAAGTTAGCTCAGATTTGGAAACAGCTTTGGCCAATGCCATCCTCAATACGAACAAAGCTTATTTTGGTGTTGTCAGCAGTTTGGCTCAAGTGACCGCTTATGAAGTTGCTGTGGCTTCCAATCAAATGGCAGTCAATTCAAATAAACTGGGTTATGAAGTCGGTATGCGACTCAATATTGACGTCCTCAATGCCCAACAATTGTTATATGCGACACGCAGAGACCTTGCACGTGCGCGAGTTGATGCGCTGATTTATGGTTTACAACTTAAATCAGCAATAGGAAAACTTGACGAATCTGATATTAAAACTGCAAACCAGTGGTTAGCATCACCTCAGTGATCCGTCAGTCATTTAGTTAACCGGTGAGCCTACCGCTCATACTTAAAATGTTTAATGGATCAAACTGCATCCGTACAGTTTGATCCACAACTAAATCCCACGAATCAAACCCAATTAGCCGTAATAACCGGATTCAAAGCAGTTGCGTAGGCAGCCGATAGTGTGTTCTGTCCTGCAGCTGGCGGTGCAAAGCCGGCCATGGCGCTGACCAAGTTCTGCACTTGACTGTCCAACAGTGTTTTGCCATCGCTTGTTTTGAACTGCTCGGTGTGGTATTGGTTGCCCAGATACCAGTTGCTCATCACAAACTTGTCTGTCGTGCCAATGATGCTGACTTCTAAGTTGTTGCCTGTTTTTACAAACCACAATTGATCGCTTGCAATGCCTGTATCAAATCGGGCTATGTCTGTGTTGCCTGCAGTGGTGTCGTTCTCCGTGATGGTGTCAAAGCCGAAGCCTCGGGCTAACCAATAGGTGTCATTGCCTGCACCACCCACCAATGCATCTGCGCCAGCACCACCGCTGAGTGTGTCGTTACCAGCTGCGCCAGTCAATGTGTTATTGGCGCTGTTGCCGGTCAATACATTGTCGAGCGTGTTGCCTGTGCCGTTGATGGCGGTTGTTCCAGTCAATGTCAGGTTTTCAACATTGGAGCCCAGTGTCAAAGTCACGCTCGATTGAACGGTGTCCGTGCCCTCATTGGCCAGTTCGGTCACAACATCTGTGCTGACATTCACGACATAGGTATCGTTACCGGTACCACCTTTCATGGTGTCGTTGCCTGTTCCACCATTGAGGGTGTCGTTACCCGCACCCCCTGTCAGGGTGTTGTTGGCACTGTTACCTGTCAGTACGTTATCGAGTGTGTTGCCGGTGCCGTTGATGGCAGTTGTTCCTGTTAAGGTTAAGTTCTCAACGTTATTGCCCAGTGTCAAGGTGACGCTTGATTGAACGGTGTCTGTGCCTTCATTGGCCAGTTCGGTCACCACATCTGTGCTCACATTGACCACATAGGTATCGTTACCTGCACCACCGACCATGGTGTCATTGCCTGTGCCACCGTTAATGACGTTGTCTGCGCTGTTGCCAGTTAGTACGTTATTGGCCGTGTTGCCTGTGGCGTTGATAGCGGCTGTTCCAGTGAGGGTAAGGTTTTCAAGATTGGTGGCCAAGGTCCAGGTGATGTAGCTTTGCACCAGATCGGTACCACCTGATGCTGCTTCAGTGGTGATATCACCTGCATTGTCAACCACATAAGTATCATTGCCTGTACCGCCGACCATGGTATCGGCGCCAGCGCCACCATCCAGAATGTTGTTGCCTGTGTTGCCTGTGAGGGTGTTGTTCAAGGTGTTACCGGTGGCATTGATGGCTGTGCTACCAGTCAGTGTCAATTTCTCCACATTGGCACTTAAGGTGTAGCTGACTGAGGCATTGACCTGATCAGTACCAGCGTTGAGGGCTTCAACCACAATGTCACCCACATTGTTCACGGTGTAGGTGTCGTTTCCGGCCAAGCCAGTTAGTTGATCTGCACCGGTGGTACCCGCCATGGTGTCGGCACCTGCGGTTCCTGTGAAGTTGGTGAGACCTGTGACCAATGGGGTGTTGGCGCTGGTTTTAGATTCTGCCGTTCCGAAGCCGTCGGTATAGCTGGCCGTGACGCTGATGACTTTGCCAACTTGGGTTTGTGTCAAGACCAAGGTATTGACCGTTGCACCGGCTATTGCCACCCCATCTGCATTCCATTGGTAAGCGATGGTTCCCAAACCATCAGGGTCAACCAGTGTATGGTTGGCTGTCAGTGTCTGATTCAGCGATGCTGTTCCAGCGATGGTCACTGTGCCAGTGGGAGCATCGTTGGTATTCACCACCGCCGTGGTGGCTGTGCTGCTGACGCTCTCTGCAGTGCCCATTGCATCTGTATAGCTGGCTGTCACGGTGATGGCTTTGCCTACCTGTGCTTGCCCTAGCACCAAGGTGCCAGTGGTTGCACCAGCTATGTTGACGCCTGCAGCCTTCCATTGGTAGCTAATGGTGCCCAAACCATCCAAGTCGGCCAAGGTGTGGCTGGCTGTCAAGGTTTGTCCTTGGGTTGCTGTGCCCGCAATGGTGACAGCACCTGTGGGAGTGTCGTTAACATTGGCAACCGATGCTGTCGCCGTGCTGGTTTTACTCTCTGCTGTGCCAAAGCCATCGGTGTAGCTGGCGGTAACTGTGATGGCCTTGCCCACTTGGGCTTGACCCAATGTAAGTGTGTTACCGGTTGCACCTGCAATGGCCACGCCTGCAGCTTTCCATTGGTAGCTGACAGCGCCCATGCCGTCAAAATCTGCCAAGGTATGGTTTGCTGTCAGGGTTTGGTTTTGCGCTGCGGTGCCTGTGATGCTAATTGTTCCCGTCGGCGCATCGTTGACAGCAACACCAGTGAAGTTTTTAACACCTGTAACTGGAGGAGTATTCCCATCGGTAACACTGATGGCCATGCTGAAGTTGCTGTTGTAGTTGGCTTTGGGTGTAAACGTCAATGCCGCTAGCAAGGTATTGACGTTGGCTATCGAACCACTGGCTCTCCACACGCCGGTTGTTGCATTAAAGCTAGATGTCACAGCACCTGATGTTCCTGTGTTTAAGCTACCGGCATTCACATCCGACAGTGTGACCGTTGCTGTCGTGGTGGTCGAGTCGGTGTCACTGATGACGATGTTCACCAAGTTCTTAGCAGTGTCTTCTGTGTAGGTCTCTGCTGTGTTCAGGTTGGTTGCTGTGGGAGAATCATGTATCAACCCACTCACCCAATCTGCATACAGATAGTCGCCGATATCATCAAAATAAAATGCTTCAATGGCATAATTGTTTGCACTGATTTCTTGAAAGCTGATACTGTCATTTGCCGATACATGCAACGTAATCATTCCAGCTGAACGAGTTGCTGTGATTTGTGTTGAAGTAATTTCCGATTTAAATACAATCGAATCCCATGACCCTGATGTTTCGAGTATGGTATCGGCACCGCTACCCAAACCAAATATGTAAGTATCAGACTCCCCTAGACCGCTTAATATATTTGAAGCACTATTACCTTCCAATACATTAAACTCTTCATTACCTGTGCCATTTATTGCATTGCTACCTGTTAATGTCAGTTTCTCAATATTTGAGCTTAGTGTGTACATCACATCAGATTGAACAGTATCAAATCCTTCATCAAGATACTCAACTATCGTATCAGCGGACGAATTTACAATAAATATATCATCCCCCAATCCACCGTACAGGGTATCAACACCCTCACCCCCCTCGATCAAGTCGTCTCCAATACCACCATATAGGGTGTCATTTCCAGCCAAACCGATCAGATTATCATTTTCATCGCTACCAATTAAGATATCATCATTAATTGACCCAATAAGCGTATTAAATACATTGATATTTAATGAGGCAGTCGTCGAATACCCATAAATATCGGTAGCTGTAAACCAAATTTGGTTATTCCCAACACTACTAGGCGTTCCACTTATGGTTCGTGTATCGGGGTCATAACTAAGCCAAGATCCCAAATTATTAGCAGAAAAAGTAAGCGTATCCCATGCTTCAGTATTCAAAAAAGTATTTGCTGGTAATGTGTATGTGAATAATTCTCCTTTAGCAGCGATCATATCGTTTAAAGGTGCAGCAAGTATGGGCGCTTGGTTATTAGCTGCAAAATCTACCTTGCTCTGAATAGTAGCTTGATCCCAAACTATACCATTTGAGAACTCTATTTGGTCAATTTTATAGCTATAGGTTAGTCCGTCGTTAGTTTCATCAGCCAAGAAATACTGATTAATAATTACAAACATAGATGTATTGGTAACTTTAATCACCAAATCATCGAACATTCGCATAGCTAATGTATTGTATTGAGTAATTTCGTTTGAATCAAATTGGATAACATCAAAATCATCTGACATTGAATAGTTATTTATCCACTTATAACCATCTTCTAATCCGAAGCTATAGATATCATTCCCGTTAGAACCGCTTAATGAGTCATATTCAACTCCACTATAAAATTCATTACTGTAGTTACCGGCTACAACTGTAATTCCATTAAAGTCCCACAATACATCATTGCCATCTCCACCACTAAGGAAGTCGCTGCCTGTTCCACCATTTAAAAAGTCATCTCCCCAACCACCGTATAAATCATCATTCCCTGCATCGCCACTTAAAACATCTCCTCCCCCTCCACCGGTTATATAATCGTTACCCATTCCACCATACAATATATCGTTATCTAATCCACCATCTAAGTAGTCAATTGATGCGCCACCGTAAATAGTATCAATACCACCATTACCGTAAATATAATTTACACCTTCAGCGCCATTAAAGACATCGTCGAGATCAGATCCTTGCAAAGTTTGATCACCATTGATATCCCAATTAAAACTAACATTTCCAGCAAATCGTATTTCTTCAATTCTGTTGGTTTGGACATTCCATGGCGCGAAGTAATGAACTATTCGCAAAGTATCTTGTGTGCTATTGACGGTAATCAATAAATCCACAGGATCTGGGTACATTGAGTTATAAACTCGTTGAAATGTGACTTCAGATAATTGGATATCGAATAGCAATACTGTATCTACCGCATAATCATCAAAGAAAGGTTCATATATATTTGAATCTTCAAAAACATCATTACCATAGCCCTTGCCATAATAATAAGTATCTTCACCTGTACCGCCATAGATGAAATCGTTTCCAATTCCACCATCTAATTTGTCCATGCCTTCTCTGCCGTACAAATAATCATCGCCTTCATTGCCATAAAGCTCATCATCCCCACTATCACCTCGCATTTGATCATTACCAGCTCCACCTATAAGCGTATCGTTACCGCCACCACCTATCAAGTAATCAACACCATCACCGCCATCTAAATAATCATTTCCATGGGAAGCAATAATACTATCCGAGGAATCTCCCCATAATTGATCAGAACCAGCACCACCACTAAGTATGTCATTTCCGGCACTGCCGACCAAATAATCATTGCCCTCACCACCGTCTAGGAAATCATCTCCGTGAAGTGAAATATCAATATTGCCTGCATCACCAAATATTTGATCATCATCCGCACCGCCCGAAAGCGAATCATCTCCGCCTCCACCCAAAAGCATATCTGCACCAGAATCACCTAAAAGAGTATCATCTCCACCCTGACCATCTAATATATCGTTCCCTTCTCCACCATCAAGAGAATCATTTCCGTGCAATGAAATATCAATATCCGAAGCATCCCCAAATAGCTCATCATCACCAGTACCGCCAAATAGAGTATCGTTACCTGCATTTCCAATCAACTTATCAATACCATCACCTCCATCAAGATAATCATTCCCGTGCATGAGTGCAACAAGTACACTAATAGAGAAGTCACCATATAGTTCATCATCTCCAATACCACCAAGCAAAGTGTCCCCGCCTCCTCCTCCTAAAAGATAATCATTTCCTGCACCACCCTCTAAGTAGTCATTGCCATGATAAATACCATTTAATGTTATATTAAAATTGTCTCCATATAAATTATCGTTACCCTCCCCACCAATCAACTGATCATCATTACCACCACCATATAAATGATCATCACCATCTTCACCATCAAGGTAATCTTTGCCGTGATAAATTCCAGACAATACCGCCAAATCTTCATCACCTACTAAATAATCATCTCCTAGACCACCGTACAGTGTGTCGTTGCCTCCATCACCTACTAATTGATCGTTTCCATCTTCGCCGTCCAAATAATCATCGCCATGATAATTGCCTGTTAGTTCAGATTCTATGAAGTAATCGCCCCATAAATAATCATCGCCTATACCACCATATACTTCATCATTATCACCAAGTCCCCAAATAATATCATTACCCGATTCTCCATCTATGTAATCTTTGCCATGAACTATAGATGGTGTATTTAATGCATCTCCACTAATTACATCGAAACCAGCGCCACCATATATTTCATCATCCCCTCCATTTCCGATTAAGTGATCATCACCATCACCTCCATCAATATAATCATTCCCGTATTGCAGATTCAAAACCCCTAGATATGAAGTATTTGCATATCCATCCCCATCTATATAATCTTCATCAGCCTCGCCTTCTAACACATCATTTCCACTCAAACCATAAATGTAATCATTACCCGAGCCACCTAAAACCTGATCATCACCTTGACTAGTAATAACATAATCACTGCCATTACCTGCATATACTATTTCGGAAGAAATTTCATATACAAAATTTCCCACGCCAATTAATCCATTAATATATCGTAACGATCTTCCAAATATGTCAGGCGCATATGCATGATATGATTGTTGATATCTAACAATTTCTCCATTAGTTACATCGCTGTAAATGTGCGTAGTAGTTGCATCAATAGGTAGGTAATCTAATGGGTTTGGAAGATAGCTAGAATTTAATCCCATCCCACTCAAAATCACATCATCACCAGCGCCACCTTGGATAATGTCGCTACCAATGCTTCCTAACAGCATGTCGTTGGCGACTCCTCCATAGATCTGATCGTTACCCGCAAGTCCATCAATGAATGTCCAAGCTGTCATCAACGTCACATCAATTTTGTCAGCCAACGCCGATGCATTGTTTGCCAGTTGTTCTGGTACTGCCGCTGTTTCATTTAACGTAATTCCCAATTGGCCATTCTGCCAATTCAGCACTCGAATCGTGTTTCCTACTTGATCTTTTCTGGTGATTTGCAAAGTGCCTTTTCCATCTATTCCAACTAAAAAGGTATATATCACTGGTTGAGACTCATCTTTCCAGATGCCATCCCCAATTTTGTTACCGCCGACTAATGCAATGTCATCAAGTTTTATGGTACCTGCACCATCCGCATCCACCACCGTATCAATGCCAAAGTTGCCATTAAATTTGTAAATATCGGCACCCGCACCACCATGCATGTAGTCATTACCTAGACCACCGTCCAAGATGTCTGCGCCACCTCCAGCTAAGAAGACATCGTCCATGTTGCCGCCAGTGAATGTATCTACCACCCCATTGCCAATGAACATCTGCGTTTTGTTGATGTTTTTAGCATTGGCAGTGACAGCTTCTGTTCCCGTGTTGACACTCCACTGCTGGTAAAAGGTGACGTAGACGGGCATCGTGCCAGCTATGCCATAGCTGCTGTCCAAACTTTGCAGCCATTTGCTGGCGTAGGGACTGGCTTTGATTGCGCTCTTATCGAGTGAGTTGTCTTGTCCGTAGTTGCTGGTGTATTGCAATAATTTACCGGTAACGGTAAAAAATTCTTGTCCTGCATAGTCAGTGCCTTGCCAGTAATACCATTCGATGCCTTGGGCGATCAGTGCGTCTTGCGCGGCTGTGTTGAGGCCGGAGATGGTTGTGCCGAGTTTTTGCAGATCGTTGGCGAAGTGCGTGAGCATTTGATTGGCATTAAGTAGCACTTGCGTACCGTCATCGCTTCGTACCCCTACCTCGTTTCGAATGAGTTTGGTAATGATGAGTTGTTGATTACCCAAAGCACTACCGCCATATAGATTTTTATCCATCAAACGCGCAAGCGCCGTTGGGATGTTGCCGGCTTCGGTTTGAAATGTGTTACTAAGTAATGCTGCTACATGCAGGTCGATGCTGTGTTTATCATCTTCACTCAATGTGATGCTAGCATTGTTAAACAGTGAGTTAGTGCTGCCTTCAATCCAGTTGAATAGCAAACCTAAGTTATTTTCTAATTGCTCGCCTTTGATAGCGTATGCAATCACATTTGCTTCGCGGACTGTAAAGTCGGTTAGTGGGTTGTAACTAGCCAGTGCTGGGTCAAGGGTAAATCCTTGTTGTGCCAGCAGTGCCTTCACTTGGTATAAGGCTGGATTGCTGAATGCAGAAGCTAACGCTATTTGTGTAGTGTCGGCGCTATTCTGGAATGGTGCTGCTGCAAATACGTAAGCCGGTCGGTTAAACCACACCGCCATCATGCTAGCCAACCCGCCACCCAGGCTGTGTCCAGTGAAGCTGATGTTGTCACTTATAGTGGTATCGGCTTTGACTTGCTGATAAAGTTTGGCAGCAGCTAGAGCTTGTTCACCATATTTGCCTAGCGCAAGCGGTATATTTCCACTTAAAAAGTCTGCGACTAATCCAATCGAACTCGTATCAAATTCAGTACCTGCATAGCTAATTACAATTTCGCCTGTCGAAATATTTTCATACACGCGGGCGCTGAAACCAGTGACGGCATAGATACCCGAATCGCTAGTGTCATACTGAGTCAGAACGCGCCAACCTTCGGGGATGGGGGCACGATTGTCAAATTTTGCACCTGGTTTTCGGATATCCCAGTAAGAACCAGCTGCCAATAAGGACATATCTGATTGAATTGTCATTTTGTATCTCCTGTTACCTTATGTCTATTCAGTGGACGTGTAATTTGTTGACCATACGGCGATGGGTATGTGTTGTTAAATATTTTTTTTTGTTCTAAAGTGATGCGTTTTTTATTCCATGCAACATACTCAATAAAGAAAGCTGATTCCAGCATATTCATTGTTGTTAATGCAGATGGCGATCGATCCCAGTCGACTGGTAAGAAAGTGCCATTCTGAAGTATTGCAAGTCGCTGCTCTAATGTCGAAAAATTATTTCCCCACCGTGTTGGTAGCTCATCAGGATAATTTCCATATGGCCCTTGACCAGAAATAACAACAAACCAGTCATTATCAAAATTGCCTAAATAGGCTACCGGCATGCGCGTACTAAAAGTAACAAATTTTCCAGGTGCAGCTTCAAAAATTAATTCCTTGCGACGGAAGGTTATTTTGGTTTCGTCATACTTCTTAAGTCCACCACCACGTCGCTCGTAAGTGTTCTTCACATGCACAATAATCACCCGTCCATCATGCAACAGCACCTCTTCATCCCACTCGATATCAAAGTAGCGGTCATAAATACACCCTGTCATTAGTGGTGCTGTTACTACTGCAGCGGTGAAATTTCTGCGGTTCATAACTGCGCCCCTTGCACCTCGTAACCAACATGCATGATACTTAGCAGTTTTATATGCTTTTTTGGCCTGTAGCCGGCGTATTGATTGCCTAAGGTGCTATTATATTTATAGCGCTTAGTGGTATTCATGGTCAAATTACCTTTCTCTCAAGCTTTCACTACCCGCCCGCTGCACTGGGCTGAGTAGGTATTCAATGACCCGGCGTTTGCCGGTTTTGATTTCTGCGGTGACGTTCATACCCGGCGACAAGCGGATGGACTTTCCATCTATGTTCATTTGGTTGGCAGCAAGTGTCAAGGTGGCGGGAAAGATAGAGCCGCGTTTTTCGTCTTGCAGGCCATCTGGGGTGACAAACTTAACGGTGGCTGGCACGGTGCCGTATTTGGTGTATGGAAAAGTTTCGAGTTTGATTTCTGCGGCTTGGCCGGCGAATACAAAACCAATGTCTTTGTTGTCCAGCGTTACTTCAGCGGTGACGCTGGCTTCATCCGGCACGATGATCATCAAGGGCTGTGCCGATGTGACCACGCCGCCTGCGGTATGGATGGCCAGCTGCTGCACTGTGCCTGCTACGGGTGCGGTGAGCTGGGTGAGACGTTCGCGCAGGGTGGCTTTGGATTGATCGGTGTTGAGCTGTTGGTGCTTGGTGGCCGCTTGGGCATTGCGGTCGTTTAACAGGCGCAGGGTTTCAGCTCGGTAAGCAGTCTTGGCTTGAATGGATTCATTCAGTGCCGATTTGGCTTCTGTCAACCTGGCGCGCTGCGTGGCCAAATCACGTTCTTGTTCAATGCGCTCTCTGGTTTTGTCTTGAGTGGCGTGGCCAGTGATATAGCCTTTTTCAACCAAACGTGTAAAGTCAGCTTCACGCTTTTGGGCAATGGGTAATGTGGCTTCCAGCTTGGCAATGGTCTCGGTGACAGTGGCAATTTCAGCTTGGCGGCGCGTGGCCTCTGCGCTGAATTTGGCGAGTTTGGCGCTGATGTCTTGCCATTCCGACATGAGTTGTGCACGGATTGCTGCTTGATTAACAACATCGGGATTTTGGCCATTGTTCAATGTCATACCAGGAGCAGATCCACTGTTTAACGCTTTGAGCAAAGCTGCGGTACGCAACTCTTCACTGATGGCACTGGCCAGTTGCTCGTTGACATTGGCTTTGTCAGCAGTGGCTACTGTAGGATCCAATTCCACCAAAACCTGTCCTGACTTGACGTGGTCACCGTCTTTCACCAATACGGCTTTGACGACACTGGCTTCCAGGGGTTGGATGACTTTGGTGCGGTCGCTAACGATGATGCGACCCGATGCCACCGCAACGATATCGATTTTGCCAAAGTATGACCAAGCCAAGGCGATGATAAATATCGCCATCAACCCCCAAGCCATGCGGCGCGGTGCGGGGTGTACTGGGGTGTCCTGCAAGCTCAGGGCAGCAGGTAAAAAAGCCAACTCGTCAGCCATGCGCGCAGGGCCAGCCAACTCTGCCCTGTGCTGCCAAGCTGCTCGAAAGACAGCAACATAGCGCGATAGCAGTTCTGCAATCGGGTGCTTTTGCTTTGGCATCACTGGTGGTGTCGCGTCCGTCATGTACGCTCCTGTGATTGAGCTTGGCTTGCACCATCATTGAATGAATGTTGCGCACCATCCATCGGTTTGCCACCATCTTGCATTTTCCACAGATGTGCATACAAGCCGTTGGGATTAGCTACCAGTGCATCATGGGTGCCCATTTCAACAATGTGGCCTTTGTCCATCACCACAATGCGGTGGGTGTGGCGTACAGCGCTCAAACGGTGGGCAATGATGAGCACGGTACGGTTTTGGCAAATGTGCGCCATGTTGCGCTGGATAATGGCTTCGCTCTCATAATCCAAAGCGCTGGTGGCTTCGTCAAATATCAAAATTCTGGGGTTGGTAAACAAGGCTCTGGCAATAGCGATGCGTTGTCGCTGACCGCCACTTAAGCTGCTGCCCTGCTCGCTGACCAAGGTGTCGTAACCTTCTGTCAATTCGCTGATGAATTCATGTGCTCCTGCCAGCTGTGCCGCGTGAATGATGGCTTCGATGGGTGCGGCTGGATCAGTGATGGCAATGTTCTCGCGAACAGAACGGTTGAACAGCAAATTTTCTTGCAACACCACGCCCACTTGGCGGCGCAACTGTGCCGCGTCAATCAAACTGATATCAATGTTATCAACCAAGACACGGCCCGATTCTGGGGTATATAGGCGCTGTACCAATTTGGTCAGAGTACTTTTACCCGAACCAGATCGACCCACGATGCCAATCACTTCACCCGGACGAATATCCAAACTCACGTTATTCAATACCGGTGCGGATTCTGGACGATAGCGAAAGGTGATGTTGTCTAAGGTGATGCGACCTTTAACTGGCGGTAGTTGTGCGGCATTCGCAGGTGGCACTTCGGTTCGGGTATTCAAAATATCTCCCAAACGAGCCACTGAAATTCCAGTCTGCTGGAAATCGGTCCATAGTTGTGCCATGCGCATGATAGGCTGCGAGACACGACCCGCAAACATGTTGAATGCGACGAACTGACCCACGGTGAGTTGGTTATTCATCACCAACTGAGCGCCGTACCACAATGTTGCAGCATTGACGAGTTTGCCAATCAGATTGACACCCTCGTGCGCCACACTTGCCAAGTTTTGTGTTTTAAAACTGGCTGCCACATACGCAGCCAATTGGTTGTCCCAACGTTTCGCAAAAGCCGGCTCTAGCGCGGTGGCCTTGACGGTTTGGATTCCGGTAACCGTCTCTACCAACATGGCTTGATTTTCTGCGCCACGGGCGAATTTGACATCTAAGCGATGACGTAGAATCGGCACCACAGCCAAACTTAATCCAAAGTACAAGGGCAGACTGACCAAGACAATCAAAGTCAATGGCACGCTGTACAACAGCATGACTGCTATAAAGACCACGGAAAAAAACACGTCCAACAACACGGTGAGTGCATTGCCTGTCAAGAAACTGCGAATGTTTTCAAGTTCGCGCACACGGGCTACTGAATCGCCTACTCGGCGCGACTGAAAATACGCCAATGGTAATTGCACCAAATGCCGAAACAGGCGGGCGCCCAGTTCAACGTCGATTCTGCTGGTGGTATGGCTGAACACATACGCACGCAGAGCGCTGAGCACACTTTCAAAAATTACGACGGCAACCAGACCAATCACCAAAACGTCCAATGTGGTCATGCCCTTGTGCACCAGCACTTTATCCATGATGACTTGAAAGAACAAGGGACTGACCAAGCCGAACAATTGCAGCATGAAGGAAATCAACAGGATCTCACCCAGCAATCTGCGGTATTTCACCAAACTGGGAATGAACCATGTGAAGTCAAACTTGGCCAATGCACCAACCAAACTGGCATGGCTGCTGATCAGGATCAGTTCACCGGTCCACTGTGCATCGAATACTTCGACGGATTCAACAGTAGGTCTTGAAAGGCCGGCACCAGCCAGATCTTGTTTTAAAACGCGTTGACCATCGCTTTGCGCCAGAATGACCAGCTTCAATGTATCGTCAAAGGTTTTCATCACTGCCAATGCAGGCAGTGGCACCAAGGCCAATCGGTCGATCTTTGTTTTAGATAGCTTGGCTTTGAGCTTGAGGTGTTTGGCCGCGCGAAGCAAATCATCAATACTCAGATTGTGATTGGGCGAGAAACCCAACAAATGTGCCAAGGTTGCTGACTCCGCAGCAACCTGATGAAACCGAGCAATGGCGCACAAAGCCGCAAGCGGTGCCAGAGGGTCTGCTGGAATAGGGGTTACTGGCGTGGTGCCGTCAGGTAATTCTGAACTTGTTATTGTCATTTGCCAGCATTTGTCCCACAGGGCTTTTTATTGTTGTTTGATTAAGCCTTCATGTGACTGAAAACTGAATCCATTCAGTAGCAAATCATATGTTTACTTTTTGAGTTTTTATCACACAAGTCATAACATTTGGTTGAATAATTAAGAAATGTCTTATTTGTTCATTGAAGACACCTCAGATGCTAATTTTTGTGACTTTTTTAAAGCCTATATTGAACACTAAAGTTTAAGAAAACTGCCTATCTTCATCTTTAGCCAAAACGTTCACGTACGAATTGTCTTTGCTAATGCGATTGATGCGGATGCAGCATTGCTTCGATCTTTACATGACAAAGACGCCGCCATCCTCCATGACACCAAAGGCCAACAAAACGAAGACAAAGTTCACCAAAAGGTGTTAGAAATCGCAAGTAACTTGAGATCGATTGCGTCACAATCTGTGAATTCGGCAGACCCCATGCCATCTTGCTACCCACTGGCTGTGACAAATTCTCCTAAGAAATCGACTTGCTGGTGATCTCTGAGATCGGCATCTTTGTCATTGAAATAAAGAATTGACGTGGTGAATGGGGTGATTACCCAATAGATCATGGCCACTCTCAAAAATTGTTACACATATCCTTTTTAGATATTTACCAAAATATCAACTCAACTAATTGGTTGAAATGATAATTTATTACATAATTTCTATTATCCGGAAAACAATACAACAGAAATAAAACAACTTCATGAGGGAAATTAATGAAGCAAGTTACATCTAGCATTCGATTTGAAAATATTTTCCGAATTTTCATTTTCTCTTTCACCTGCTTTCTAAGCATACTTACTGATGTCCACGGGGCACAGTTGATTCAAGATTGTCGCAGTGGTGGCAAAGGTACATTACAGGAATGTCAGCAACGTGACGCTAAAACTGCACAGAAAGCAACTCAAACCACTTCTCCACAGTGTTGGTTATTACCAGGAGGTGGAAGTATTTCTGCTCATTCGAATTCGACGCCGCCGATAACTGGAGCCCGTTTAGGTAAATGTCCAAATTCTGAAACGAAGTCAATAACAGCTAAGCAAGCACAACCATCTAACACAAAAACGATAGAAAAAAATATTGACTGTCGTAGCGGTGGGCGAGGCACAGCACAAGAATGCCAACAGCGTGATGCGCAAGCACAAGCACAAGCACAAGCACAATCCAAAGCCCGTGCTGCTGAAAAGACATTTGACTGTCGCAGTGGTGGGCGTGGCACGGCACAAGAATGCCAGCAACGAGATGCCCAGACACAAGCACAGTCCAAAGCCAGTACTGCTGAAAAAACGTTTGATTGTCGCAGCGGTGGGCGAGGGACAGCACAAGAATGCCAACAGCGTGATGCCCAGGCAGATGCAAAAACTAAAGCCCTTAACGCAGAAAAGAGGATTGACTGTCGCAGTGGTGGCAGAGGAACGTCACAAGAATGCCAGCTACGTGATGCTCAAGCACAAAGCCAGGCACAAGCACAAACCAACAATCGCCCAACTGAAAAAATATCTGACTGTCGCAGTGGTGGGCGTGGCACTGCACAAGAATGCCAGCAAAGAGATGCTCAGGCACAAACACAATCCAACGCCCGCGCTGCTGAAAAGATCTATGACTGTCGCAGCGGTGGGCGAGGCACAGCGCAAGAGTGCCAGCTACGAGATGCCCAGACACAAGCACAGTCCAAAGAACGTACCACTGAAAAGACATTCGACTGTCGCAGTGGTGGGCGAGGCACAGCACAAGAATGTCAGCAACGAGATGCCCAAGAGCAAGGGCAATCTAACGCACGTACTGCCGAAAAAACTTTTGACTGCCGAAGCGGAGGTAGAGGAACGGCGAAAGAATGTGTGGCACGAGATCGCGAATCTCAATCACAAACACAACCTAACTCCCGTAGCGTTGAAAAGACATTTGACTGTCGCAATGGAGGGCGAGGCACTGCACAAGAATGTCTTCAACGCGATGCGCGAGCGAAAGACCAGGAGCAATCGCAAGCACTGTCCAACAACCGAGCCGCTGAAAAGACGTTTGAATGCCGAAGCGGCGGTATAGGAACGGCTAATGAATGTGTGGAGCGAGATAATCTAGCGACTCAACGTGCGCCCCAAACTGCATCACAACAATGTTGGTTGTTCCCAAATGGTGGCAACACCATTGCACATGCAAATTCGACTCCGCCTGTTTCAGGGGCTCGTCTTGGAAAGTGTCCAATCAACGAAACAATGCCAATACAAGCCGCCCAATCACAACCTAGTACACGTACTGCTGAAAAAATCTATGACTGCCGAAGCGGTGGCAGAGGTACAGCGAAAGAATGTGTGGAGCGAGATAATCTAGCGACTCAACGTGCGTCCCAAACTGTATCACAACAATGCTGGCTGTTCCCCAATGGTGGAAATACCCTAGCTCATGCAAATTCGACACCGCCTGTTGCTGGTGCACGACTTGGTGCATGCCCCTTCAACAAACAGATAGCAACACAAACAGCCCAGACCACACCACAATTAGATAACCAAACTACAGTAAAGACTTATGACTGTCGCAGTGGTGGGAGAGGAACAGCACAAGAGTGTCAACAGCGTGATCGTGAAGCACAAGAACAAATCAGCAACCGCAATAATGAAAAAACTTATACATGTAACAGCGGTGGACGTGGAACTGCAAAAGAATGTATTGAACGCGATAAGTTAGAGGGGCAAATTCCCATTCAATCGAATTCGCAGAAGTGTTGGCTATTACCTGATGGCGGTACTATAGTTGCTCATCCGAATTCAACACCACCTGTTTCCGGCGCTCGATTAAGTGCATGTTCAAATTCAAGTTCAAATATTGCATTGATGCCAACACAAAAGGTAAAGGCATCTCCATTACTTAGTGGTCAAATCGTGGAAAAAACTAATGAATGCAAAAGCGGGAGCAGTGGGTCGTCAAAAGAATGTAAAGAAAGCAATGAGATTACAAAGCAAAAATCGACGATGACTTCAACTACTTGTTGGTTACTACCAAGTGGAGGTTATATAGAAACTAACGTTAGTTCAACACCTCCTGTTGCAGGAGCAAAACCAGGTATATGCCCTAACAAAGTCAATATGCCAATACAAGTTACCCAATCTCAATCAAACAAACAATCTTTGGAACCGACCGTAAAAACAACAACCATTCAAAATACTAATTTTGTCTACCCATTGGAAAACAAAAAAACTGCTATTCATCATGAAGGAGCTTTTTACGATCCTGCTTACAACAATCGTGTAGTTAACAAAAAGGATTGGAGACAGCATTTGGGTATAGACTTTCTAGCCCCTGGTGGTTCTAAAGTATATGCAATGAAAGCTGGGAAAATTTTGCGATGCGGCTACACACAAGAAGATCCAATGAAAAAAGCAATATTAGTTCAAAACGTAGATGGAACTACATCTATTTATGGGCATATTGACCCAACTATTAGGAGTAATTCTGTGAAAGCTGGTGAAGAATTGGGTACGGTAATCAAATCAACTCTTGAAATTAAATTTCCTGAGCACTTGCATTTAGGTGAAAACTCAAACACGCTTAATTGTGACGTAATAACTCGAAGTAACGGGGATTGGGGTTGGGGGCGCGCACCTTACAAGAAAGAGGTCGATATTGAAGAAGCTAAAAAAGAAGCTAAAAAATATGGCTGGATTGATCCGGCAACAAAATACGGTTTTAGCAAATAGTTGATTTGATATTAATAGAAAAATTGTTATAACTAATTAATACCCAGCTCCCGCATTAACTGTCTTTTTTTCTGTTGCAGTTCATTATCCACCTGATGTGCAGGTTCATTCCGAATAACTTGTGGTTTCTGCTCATTCGGTTGACTTTGAGGCATTGAGCGAGCCGGTTTTCTTTGTTCAAGGACTGACTCTGCACTGCTGCTGACATCGTCGTTATGGTTAACCGCATCGTTAGAAACTTCGCGTCTAGGCATTGGTGAGAGCGTAGCTGTTGATGTATTTGGTTGAGTAGCTATGGTGTTCAATTCTCGGCTTTGAGATGGCTGTTCATTTATAGTAGTTAAGTCTCTATTTTGAATAAATTGTTCCGTTACGTTTGGCGAAACAGGTGCTGGTGAAACAGAGATATGCTTTTCATTTTTCTTTTGAATTAAAGTGAAAATGCCAAATCCAACACCTACCAGAATGAGCACTCCCGAGAGGTAGAACCCAATATTATTTTTAAATGACTCAATATGCTCCGATTGGGATATAGAAGTCGCTCCGTTGGATGTCACACGACCAAACGCACTCTTAATGTTGTCGACAATGTTCGTGCTGTAATGGGTAACAGCTCCAGTTGAAATTACTTTGATTCGCGTAAGTTCGGCCAGCATATCTGATGCTGTTTGAAATCTCTTATTGGCATCTTTTTCAGTAGCACGTGCAATGAAATTTGCTAAATCAGTGCCAAAATTTTCCTTGATTTCTTCAACAGAAATTTTCTGCTTGATATGAGCCTGTATCCATTCGAAATCAGTTTTCGCATCAAATGGTAATTTTCCCATGAGCAATTCATAAGTGAGTATTCCCAACGAATACAAATCACTTCTTGCATCCAAATCTTCGCCGCGCAATTGTTCTGGTGAAGCATATTCAATAGTACCAATCATCATGCCAGTACGAGTAGTACGTGCTTGGTTTGCCATGCGCGCTATACCAAAATCCATGATGACAACTTTCCCCGAAGGGGTCATCATTAAATTTGCTGGCTTTAGATCTCGATGAATAACGCCAGATTGGTGTGCTTCAATTAAACCCGATAGGACATCATTTAATATCTTGAATACTTTTTGTTGAGGAATTATCTTTTTGTCACGTATTTCTGCTTCTAAGGTAACGCCATTCACAAACTGAAGCACCATCAGATGCTCATTACCATGTGTTAAGAATGCATATACAGAACAAATGTTTCCATGGTTTAGCTTTGCCATTGTCAAAGCTTCATTTTTGAACCGTTCTACTAAATCTTTACGTGAAGAAATCTCTGGTTTTAAAACTTTGATTGCAACATCACGGTCCAATCTTATATCTTTACCTCGGAAAACTTCCCCCATTGCACCTTCACCGAGAGGCGCAATGACTTCATATCCTGATATTTCTTCGCCTATGCGCATTTGAATAATTTAGAAAATTATTTGATTTAAATTGATAAACAATTTCAGATTCAGCTGCTAACCATATCGTGTAGTCATTGCAGATCCAAACCTTTTGTCACTTCTATTTGTATTTGCTTGAAGTAAAACTGCGCTCAAATTATCAGCGCTTGATGCCTGTTTTGCATATTCAATTAAACCACTGCCTACAGAATACAAATCTTCACGAGAAATGAAATTTGTAAAGTCGTTTTCTAAATCCAATACATCATGTATGCCATCGCTGGTCATCAAAATTCTATCGTCATCATCTAATTCGAACGGCCCGTCGACGTGAATGCATTCAATTTGTGGTTTTGTTCCTACTGCCTGTGTCAGTAAATGACTGTCTGGGTGATTTTGTGCGGCCTCAATATCAAGGATGCCATGCAAAAGCATTTCGTTGACGAAAGTGTCATCTCTAGTTATGAGTTTCAAGAGTTTTTTGCTACTTTGCAAATGGTAAATCCGGCTGTCACCAACCCAGCCAATGTATGCCTGTTGATTTATATTATCAAAAACAAACAGGCACAGGGTCGTGCCCATTCCACTGTAACGGGGATTGGCTTGTGCAAGGCTATATACCTGTTCATTTGCAAAGTTGATCGCATCACGTATTAAGGTTTGCAATCTTAATGATTTGTTTTTTTCAATGTATTTAATACATGAATCAACACAAACCTTGCTTGCAACCTCACCTGCTGCCTCACCACCCATCCCATCTGCAAGTACAGCAATACTCAACTCAGTGTTTTCATCAATCAATACCGCGACATAATCTTCATTATTGGCTCTAACTAAGCCAACATCAGTTAATGCCGCAGGCTTCAAAAGCATCTTCTGAGATGGCATGCAAACCCAATCTAAACAAAATTATTTTTGAAATACCGATTTCGATGGGTCAAGCAGTCTGACGCCATAGTTAATTGGTACCGCAAGCATGACTTTATCATTACTCGATGTGAAGGCATTACCCAATATTCCAATGACTTCCCCTGATTTGTTGAAAACTGGAGAACCATTGCTACCTTCACCGCCGCGTATATCCAACTCCAAATAGTCACCCGATTCAATATTCCATCGTATGCTACTTGCAGACTCAACTCGAGGAACATGTTTACTAATCACACCCTCACTAACAGAAACATCCTTGGCTGTAGAAATCTGAATCCCACCGACATCATCTTGTTTTTGCTCTGTACGCTGAATTTTTCTAGATGCGACTGGATACCCTAGTTGGACAATTTTTATACCTGAAGTAATATTTTTTGAATCACCCAATTTCACCGCTTTCAATGTAGCAGGCGGATCAATTTTCATTAAAGCGACCGCATGATCAGGTGCCAAAGCACCCAGTGTCGCGGGCACTCTGATGTTGCTATTGGGAAATAGAACATTCAGTGATAGATTTCTGCCTATGAGATTGCTTTCGCCTGATTTGCCAGCAACTTGGTTGCTGTCAAACTGAAAATATTCCTTAGGGACAAATTTAGCGTCAATAATTTTGCCTTTTAAATCCATTAAATACCCAGGATAGTTTATTTCTTGCTTTTTAGTCCAGCCTGCAGCAACATCTTGATATGTCATGATGTGACCAGCTGGAGATACTACAAAACCAGTACCCACATGAGTACCACCAATTGGATAGATTGTTTTAGTTGTTGTAAGTTTTGGGGTAACTTTTCCAGATGCGGTTTTCCTGTACAGAGCAATACGACCTGTCTTATCATCAACCTCGTGATAAACCGGCTCACCAGAATTTGATTCCAATCGCCAGACTGCCTCAATCTGTACGACTGATGCTGACCAGTCAGATTTAATTGCGGCAGCAGAGCCAGCTTCTTCAGCGGTCATTTTTGCTTTCACCCCTGCTAACTTCTTCTCTGCCTCAATTCGATCCGCGTCATTTTTGATGTTTTGTTCGTTAAACATATAGTAGGAAATGCCACCCAAGCAAACTAGAGAGGCTAAGCCCAACATTGCCGCAGTGCCATACTTTCGGTTTGTCTTCTTTGTAACATCAGTTCGGACTTCAGAAATCTTTCTTTCTAATGTCTCTTTACCAATTCCGCGGGGTTGCTCTGCAATTGATTTGTCGATGAGTGTTGCTGCTTCTGACGAATTTACTTGTCTTGTGGCTTTTGAAATTGCTTCTAAATTGACCATGCGTGTCGCTTTAGTTCTTGGCGGATCAAATCTAGCACTGACTGTTGGACCACCTTTGCCAAGTCTGATAATGTCATCTTGTTGCAGCTCATGTTTGTCAACAATTTTTATATCATTAACAAATGTCCCGTTTGCACTAGAGTCAATCAAAATTATCTGATTGGCCAATGCTTCTCCGGTTTGAACGGTTGCATGTAAGCGACTTACAGTGTCTTCTTTCTCATTGACTACGATGTTGTTGTTTAACTCTCTCCCAATCGTTACTTTAAGTCCAGGAGTTAAATCAAAGATGAATTCTTTCTGAGCATCAAAACCAGAAACAAAAGTGAAAATAATCTTTGCCATAAAAATCCTTTAAATGAAAGGGAAAGTAAAAATATTAAGGAAATATTAACACATTTATGTGCAAAATTTCTCGCAAAATAAGCATACGCTGTGCGGAATACCATGCATATTGCGGTCTCTTTTTATATCCAATTCTGTGAGCAGTCTGCCCAAGCAGCTACAACAAAGTGTGTTCTGAAGTTTCGAGAAGGTATGTTTATTTGGAAATAGCCATATCTATGTGCAGATATCTAGTTTCCTCTTATCAAATCTAATAGTTGTCGAAGTTTTTCGTTAAAAGCATTGAGAAATTTAGCAAAACCACTCATGTTTTCTTTTTTCTCACCGATGATCAAGATTGTTGTACGACGATTGAGTTGTCTGCCATCAGCAGTGTCATTGGACGCAATTGGGACTGATGAGCCGTGACCTTTGAAATCAAGTTTACTTTTTGGAACACCTCTATCGATTAATGCTTTCATTACTGTGAGCGCACGAACTTCTGACAGAGTTTTATTGATACTTTCATCGCCTGTGTTATCGGTATGCCCCTCAACTAAAGATTTATTCTTAGTTTTGTTTTTGAGGTGGTCAGCAATTTTGTCTAACAATTCAGTTGCACCACTCTTCAAGTCACTTTTCCCAGAGTCAAAGAAAACCGCGCTTGAAGCTCGAAATTCAACACCGCGATCAGTTTGTTCGATTGTTACGGATTCTTTATCCTTACTGCTGTCTTTATTGCCTTTGGTCGCGCAACCAGAAATTAGGAGAAAAGTTGCTAAAGCGCAAGATAGAGTTATATATTTTGTTTTCATGGATGTTGCACTTTATTTGTATTTATCGGCAGGTTAATGTATCTTCAATTGTTCATCAGAAAAGATACAGAAAATAGTAGCTAGAAATCAACTGCATTTCACAAGTTTTATTGAGTTATTTTGTTTGTTGATTGAGTTTTTCATACTCGTATTCGGTATTTGATATTTTTTTGTTTTGATATGGCTCGTAAGAATTATCATCATTTTTTGAATAGACTTTACCCATTCTGCCTAACCTAACCTGTGCTTCAGTAAACCCCTGATCGGCAGCCTTTTGATACCACTCAATCGACAAAATCTGATCCTTAATGACACCATCTCCATAAAAATATGCATTTCCTAAGTAAAACTGCGATTCTGCATGACCTTGCTCGGCGGCTCTACGAAACCAGGTGACTGAATTTTCAAAAAAATCAATTTTTTCGTACTCATTGTCAATTGTTTCAGCCTGTATATAGTAAAGAAATCCAAGATTGAACTGGGCTTCAATTGAATTTTGTTCTGCTGCCTTTTGAAGCCAAATTGCGGCCAACTCGTAATCTCTAGGAATCCCATCACCCTTAAAATAAATCAGGCCAAGATTGCTTTGAGCTGTAACTTTGCCATCAATTGCGTCTTGCCAGGTATTCAGAATTTTTTTGTTTTTGGTTCGAGGAGGAGTGAGAGTATCCGTATTCAAAACTTTAGAAGAGTTAGTAGCAGAAGAAGCGGCATAAGCAGGTGGGGCGGTTGGCTCAGCTGATGCGCGTTGATTTTCAATCCTTACCGCTCTAGGTTTTGGCTTTGAAAAAGGTTTTTTTGCTTTTTTTTCTTTGACAACACGCGGTCGATTGAAGTCATCCTCGCGGGAGTACTCAAATACTTGTGCATATAAGTGTGATGAGAACGTGAGCGACCCTATAAGTGCAAGTGTTACTAACTTATATTGCATAAATATCCAAGCGAAAAACGAAAATTAGCTAAACGATGGAATAAATATACACTATATCCTGAATGATTCATTCGTTGCACTATTGCATAAGTAATTCAATTTATTGCATCGCATGCTACAAATTCTTTAGGCTATCATAGTGAAAACTTTGTCACCCTTGTCAAACATTGTTAAGATATCCAAAATAATTATGATAGCTTGTACAGTATTTTCCTGACTCTTAATTTCGAACGCGAACTAAGCAAAACTTGATGCGCAGTTAGTGGGATTTACGCAGACGTTAACGACTAATTGTGTGTAATTCTGGTGTAATTCGTAAACGTTTAAGGACGATTCTTGATGTTTAACACTGTTGATTTCATTGAGTTTTTTAACAAATTCAACTCTATAGATTGCATTCACACTGCAGGGGTCACAAGTTCGAAACTTGTATCGCCCACCAATAATACGGTGGTTTCTTGCTATTGCGTAATAGCCACGATCGAGCGAAATTAGGTTCTTTTTTTAAGTAC
>JAGOKN010000138.1 GCA_017994575.1 Nitrosomonas sp. | reverse complement strand
CCACGGGCCGGGGTATTTTCCGTGTGCGTGCACGCTGGACGATTGAGCAGCAGGCGCGCGGTCAGTGGCGCATGGTGGTGCATGAATTGCCGCCCGGCGTTTCGGTCAAGAAGGTATTGGAAGAAATTGGAGAGTTCGCTGATCCGCAGGTAAAAACCGGCAAGAAAGACTTGTCAGTTGAGCAAAAGCAGATGAAGCAGCTATTCCTCGATGCGCTGGAAACCGTAAGGGATGAGTCCGGCAAAGATGCTTCGGTGCGTATCGTGCTGGAACCGCGTTCCTCGCGCATGCCGCAGGAGCAATTCATCGCGCTGTTGCTTGCACACACCAGTCTGGAAACAACGATACCGGCGAATATGGTGGCGATTGGATTGGATGGCAGGCCAAATCAGAAGAACATTTTGCAATTACTGACCGAATGGGTGCAATTTCGTACCACTACCGTCACGCGTCGTAGCCGCACGAGATTGAATCAGGTGCAAAAACGCCTGCACATCCTGGAAGGCCGCATGGTGGTGCTGCTGAACATTGATGAAGTGATCAGAGTCATTCGTGAAGCGGATGATCCCAAAGCGGATTTAATGGCTCAGTTCGGGATTACCGAAATTCAAGCGGATGATATCCTGGAAATTCGATTGCGCCAATTGGCCCGCCTGGAAGCCATTCGCATCGAAAAAGAAATGAGCGAGCTGAAAACGGAAGAGGATGGATTGGAGTTTGTGCTGAGCAATGCAATGGCCATGCGCGATATGATCATCGGAGAGATCGAAACGGATGTGAAAAAACACGGCGATGATCGTCGAACATTGATCGAAGCTGCCGAGCGCGTAGTAGCCAAAGCGGTGTCTGTTTCAGATGAGCCGTGCACGGTCATCTTGTCCAAGAATGGCTGGATACGCCAGCGTACCGGCCATGATGTGGAAATGACTACGCTGTCGTTCAAGGATGGCGATCAGTTGCTGGCCATGGCGCAAACGCGCACGGTCTATCCGATTGTCGTGCTGGACAGCGGAGGGCGTGCCTACAGTCTGTCTTCAACCGACATTCCCGGTGGGCGCAGCGACGGCGTGCCACTGACTTCCTTGCTGGATATGCTGCCCAAAGTCAAGGCAGCGGTCATGTGTGCCGCCATGTCTGACACTCAATATCTATTCAGCTCATCGGGTGGATATGGTTTCATTGCGACGTTAAAAGATCTGGTTTCGCGCCAAAAGGCTGGCAAGGCTTTCATGACGCTGGGCAAAGGGGATGTTTTGCTGCCACCCGTGAATGTTGCCAATGGCAGCCTGGTAGCGGCATTGGGCAGCAACGGCAAATTATTGTTATTTCCGATCAGTGAAATGAAGGCATTATCGAGTGGCAAGGGAGTAATCATTCTCGGATTGAATGCAAGTGAAACATTGATGGCTACGGCGGTATTGCCAGCAGGCTCATCGCTGCAAATCAAGGGCACAGGTGCCGGTAATAAATCCTTGCAAGGAATATTGAAATGGGAAGAACTGCAACCATTCGTATTACATCGGGCACGTAAAGGGATGCTGGCTCCGGTTAAATTCAAAGCGGAGAAAATTACTGCAATTGAAACAGAAACTCATTGAATCGATGATGCTGTTGTATGGGCTGTTCGCTTCGATGGCACGGTATGGCGTAATTTTTTTCTCCACAATTCTGACCATTCCGGATGACAGTCATCTTCAGCGGTCAGCTACGATTAGGCAGCAAAATGGAGGTGGTTAATGAATCGAATACGCAGTCGGCTGAGAATGATGAGAAGTATTTTGGTATTTTGTGCTGCCAGCCTTGTCAGCATTCTGTCCTATGCAGCAACGTTGCCTTTGGTGATCGATCTTCAGAGTCAGATGCAGCATCCACCGCAGATTATTAAAGTGGTAGAGCCTCATTCGAGTCAGCTAGGTTGCTTAGTTCAAGTTGAATACCTTGGTTACCCCGCAGCGCAAGTATTTGAGCAGTTATTTGGAGCCAACTGGAAAGATCAGGATGCTGATATTGAATTCAGAGCCTTGGATGGTTATGTGTCGCGCATTGAGATTGCCAGGTTTCAGCAGTATCGGGCCTATCTTGTGTTTGGCATTAAGGATAAAACAGAGTTTGTTGTTGATAATATTGGGCAAAATGAAAAACATATTCCACTTGGACCTTATTATCTGATCTGGGACAATATCAGCGCATCACAACTGATAGCGGAAGGGGCCACTGATTGGCCTTATCAGATTCATCAAATTTCAATATCAAACAGCCGCAAGCAGGCGTTGCTGCCCGATGAGCTGGCCCGGACTTATGCCGAACATTCCCATTTAACCCAGCGCTATTGCCTGACTTGCCATCAAGTCAATGGGTATGGGGGCGATAAGTGGCCTATCAATCTGGCAACTCACATTAAAACCATGCAGGAGGATGTATTCAAGCAATGGGTGCTAGATCCGCGAGCCCGGAATCCTGCGACCACGATGCCGCCTCTGCTGCATGCCATGCCTGAAGCACAGCGCCAGGAGATCGCTGAAAAGATTTATCAGTATTTGCTGGTTTTGCCGGTTGCTACCGATTCAATCGTTAACTAACGGGAGGAGCTTGGCATGTGGGAACTGAAGCTCGCCGTCTGTGTCCTGTATGATTTGCTCGATTTTACCCTGGGGCGAACGCTATTCATCATCCCATTCGGCGGAGAAGTGGTAGGTTGCGCACTGTGTGCAGCCATGTTTGGTACCAATGGGCTGTTGTATGGATTAGAGGCACTGGATGTCACCGAGCAGATGGATGGATTCATTCCCACGGCAACCCTGATTGCTCTGATGAATAAACCAAAACCGACCAGATTGTGATAACCAGATTGTGATAGTTGGCTATTGAGAATAATCTGCTTAGACTTTCTTAACGAATTCGGTTTTTAATTTCATCGCACCGATACCATCGATTTTGCAGTCAATGTCGTGATCGCCGTCAACCAAGCGAATATTCTTCACTTTAGTTCCGACTTTAACCACCAGCGATGAACCTTTGACTTTCAGATCTTTAATCACCGTCACGGTATCGCCATCCTGTAATTCATTGCCATGCGCATCACGAAACACTTTATCGCTGCTCGGTAGATCTGTTTCATTCATAGACCATTCATGCGCGCATTCTGGGCAGATCAAAATATTCTCACTTTCATAGGTGTATTCAGATGCACAATTTGGACAGGCTGGCAGTTGAGGCATGTGATTTCCTTGTGGTTTGATGTAAGCAATGATGGCGATTATCTTTTTCATCGCAATTGTAGCATCGAAAAGATTTCAGGCTTTTTAATTCCTCCTCGCGGCATGAAAACCTGGAATATACGTTCTAGTAAGCCATCATTTGGTATTCAGCGTCTATTCAGTTTTGAGGTCCTACAATGATCTACAACAAAACTTTAAATAGATACATTTTCTGGAGATACGTCATGAATACGAAAAAAATGCTTACACTTTTTGCTGTGATTGTGCTTATTTTTCTCGGCGGTTGCGTGGCTCCTTCTTCTTATTATGGAAGCACTGGCTATTATGGGGGAACGGGCTATTATGCTAAACCAGGATATTATGGAGTGGTTGGAAGCAATTACAGATCTCAGCCATTGTTTTATGGCAATCAAAGATCTATTGGTGGACATCTACACTTTGGCAGTGGGCATAGGCATTCTGGTCATGAGCATCGGCACTTTGATGGCGGACATAGACATTCCGGTCATGGTCATGGACATTTTGGCGGAGGTCATAAGCGAGGGCACCATAGAGGTGGGCATCATCGTTAAGCATAAGAGCATGTCATGTGTTGAATAATAAGCAAGTACTCGGTTCTAAGTGCATGCTTATTCTTTGATCAAAAATAAATTTAACCGCATCGCAAAAATCTCGGGGGCTTGCCCCCGAGCTGGATAGTCTACAATGGCGATAGGTGTTGACACCGGTCGAAAATTGACCAGAAAAGACTAGTTGTAACGGTTGAAAATTGACCAGGTAATTCACATATCCTGCTTAAATTTTAGGCAGGAGAATTTAAGAGGTGATTACCATGGCTATGTATGCAAAGATACGGCGGATGTTTTACCGTGAACATCTGTCGATTAATGAGATTCAACGAAGAACGAGCCTGTCACGGAACACGATCAAGAAGTGGTTGAAAACGCCAAGTGACAGCACTATTAAATATCAAAGGGCAAAGAAGCCTGGCAAACTGGAGTTGTCCCAATTTGACGGACATTTTTTCATGGAGTCGAGTGAGTCTCGACCTGTGAAAGCGGATTGCAATTTATCGCGATTTTATTTTTCTCATTCAGTTTTCTCTCAAAATTGTTTGGT
>JAGOKN010000067.1 GCA_017994575.1 Nitrosomonas sp. | reverse complement strand
AGCCGATGTCGCCAGGGTTATTCATTTAATTCATATGAATGAATATAAACGCCGCCAATCCCCTCCCGGTATTCGCATTACCCACTGCGATTTTGGCACCGCCTGGCATTACCCCATTACTTCCAATCATCAAACCTGGTCTATCCCCACCGATAAATAGGTTCACCGGAACTTGAATAGTAAATAAATATCCAATTGTCATGAAATTATTTGCCTTGATAATTGTGTTATCAATCCTGTTTCCTGCCAATATTCATGCGCACGAACTGCCTGATCTGGGCGATGTATCGCAAGCCACCATCACTCCCCATCAGGAACGGCAAATTGGATTGCAAGTTATGCGCCAGATTCGTGCAGATCCCAGTTATATGGATGATCCTGAGATCGCTAGCTATCTGAACAACCTCGGCCATAAATTAATCACTAATTCAGATGAAACCAACGCCCAGCAATCGTTTGAATTTTTTGCCGTGCAAGATGCATCCATCAACGCATTCGCATTACCGGGGGGATTCATGGGATTCAATAGCGGCCTTATCATCGCAGCGCAAAGCGAATCTGAACTGGCTGCGGTCATGTCCCATGAAATTGCGCACGTCACTCAGAAACATCTGGCACGCATGATTGCCAGTCAAAAATTTGACATGATCAAGTCATTGGCCGCTCTGGCTGTCGCCATTGTGGCCGCCCGTTCGAATCCACAAGCCAGCCAAGCGATATTGGTGGGTTCGCAAGCCAGCATGATTCAATCCAAACTGGATTTTACGCGCAAGCATGAAAAGGAAGCCGATCGCATTGGCTTAACCATTCTGCTTGACGCGGGATTTGATCCGCAGGGCATGTCGGCATTTTTTGAACGCTTACAAAAAGCCGGACGGTTTCATGAAAACGGTGCGCCTTCCTATCTGCGTACCCATCCGATCACCTTTGAACGTATCGCGGATATTCAGAATCGCACGCGTGAAATGCCTTATCGCCAGGTTCCAGACAGCATCGATTTCCTGCTGGTACGCGCCAAGCTGCGTGCGCTGCAGGGCAGACCACAAGATGCAGTGGCGCAATTCAAGTCACGCTTGCAGGAAAAACGCTATGGCAATGAAGCTGTTGAGCGCTATGGCTATGTTCATGCTTTGTTGCGGGATAAACAACATAAACAAGCCAATACCGAACTGACCCAGCTCTATCAGACACTACAAAAAGATACTGCCTCACCGATTCTGACCAATCATCTATTGGGAAAAACGATACGAGTCGAGCATAAGAATGTCATTGCCGGAGCCATGATTGAAACCCTGGCAGCAAGCGTGAAGCTGGCGAATGGTAAAACCACCGAAGCGTTTAACACGTATAAAAGTGCGTTGAAGATCTATCCGCAACACCGTGCATTGATTCATGGTTACGTGGATGCCTTAATTAAAAACAAACAAACTGAAGCAGCGCTCGAGTTTATAAACAAGCAACTACAATTAGTTAATAATGACCCTCAGTTGTTTGGTTTACAGGCTCAATGCTATTCCATATTAGGTGATAGAATGCTTGAACATCGCGCGCAAGCAGAGGTTTACTTTCTCAAAGGCCACTATGCAGGTGCTATCGATCAGTTACAAACCGCATTGCAAAGCAGTAATGGAAATTTTTATCAGTTATCCAGTGTTGAAGCCCGGCTCAAGCAAATACAAGCATTGAAGACAGAAGAAGAAAAAGAGAAAGCAAAATAACAGAATCACATTCATTTTGAGAAAACTCAATCAATTGATTAAGTTAATGTTCTCGTAGGTCTTTTGACCATTATTCATCCAATATCGTATCCACTCAAATGTCTCTAAATGTTTACTGTTAGCACCAAAAAGATTGTCATTATTTTAATTCTGATTGCCGCATCGGCATTCTATTGGATGAACAGTGGCAAAAAAGAATCCAAAGATGGTCAATTCAAAACCAGGAGTATCGAGCAAGGAGATATTATCCAAACCATCTCTGCTAACGGGACGCTGACTCCGGTTGTGCTGGTCAATGTGGGCACCCAGGTCTCCGGCACAGTGGCAAAACTGCATGTTGATTATAACGATCCGGTAAAAGTGGGCCAGATCTTAGCCGAACTTGATCCTGCCCTGTTGCAAGCACAATTGCAGCAATCCAAAGCGAATCTGCTGAGCACACAAACTGCATTAAGAATTGCCATGAGCAAATTAAAACGCAATCGATTGCTCAAAGAAAAGGAATTCATTTCACCCGAAGCATTGGAAGTGATTGAACAGGAGGTGGAAACTGCACGCGCCCAATTAGCGGTCAGCAAAGCTCAGGTTGAGCGTGATCAAACCAATCTGAATTACAGTATTATTCGTTCCCCCATCTCGGGAGTAGTGATTGCGCGTGATGTCGATATCGGCCAGACAGTCGCTGCCAATTTTCAAACGCCAATCCTGTTTCAAATAGCCAAAGACCTGCGACAAATGCAAGTCAACATCAGTGTGGCTGAAGCGGATATCGGTCAGTTGCATATAGGGCAGTCGATTAACTTTTCTGTCGATGCCTTTCAACATCGCAAATTTACCGGTGCGGTCAAGCAGGTTCGACTCAATCCCACCATTCAGGAAAATGTCGTCACCTACAACGTGGTTGCTCTAGTGGATAATGAAGATGGCGCTTTATTGCCGGGCATGACTGCGAATATCCATTTCGTCGTCAATCAGAAAAATAATGTGTTGCGCGTACCCAACGCAGCATTGCGTTATCGACCCAAGGACAGTGAATTAAGTGCGGGCAGCAAATCCACGCCGGCACCTTCCCAATCCACAGTGTATCGATTGTCAGAAAGCAGACCAGCGCCGATTAGCGTGACCACAGGCATTACTGATGGCAACTACACCGAAATTGTACAAAGCGAGATCCAGGCTGGCGACCAAGTTATTATCAGTGAAGTGGCCGATAAAAAAGAATCGGAAAGCAAATTTAAATTACGCGTATTTTGATGTTACCGATGCCAGCCCATCACTCGGTCACCCCGCTCATCAAAATTGAGAATCTTTGTAAAAGCTATAGCTTGCAGGATGCCAATGGCAAGACTATCACCAATCAGGTATTGTTCAATATCAACCTGACTATCCATCAAGGTGAATTTGTCGCCATCATGGGACATTCCGGATCCGGCAAATCAACATTAATGAATATACTGGGTTGTCTTGACACACCCACTAGTGGCGCTTATTGGTTAACGGAAAAGAATGTAGCAACGCTCTCCAGCGATGAGCTCGCACGTATTCGCAATCGCAACATCGGTTTTGTATTTCAAGGTTTTAATCTGCTTAAACGCATGACTGCATTGGATAATGTTGCCGTGCCATTACTTTATGCCGGTATCAACCGTGCCAATAGCCGCAAGCAGGCGCTCGAGCTTCTGCGTCGCACGGGGCTCGAGAACTTTGCCATGCACCAACCCAATCAGCTGTCGGGCGGCCAGCAACAACGCGTCGCGATCAGTCGCGCATTGGTTAATCAGCCTCCCTTGATTCTGGCCGATGAACCCACGGGAAACCTGGATTCACAAACCAGTCGGGAAATCATGTCATTATTTGAGCAACTTAATCGCGACCAGGGCATTACCATCGTACTGGTCACGCATGAAGATGACATTGCAGCCTATGCCAAGCGCTTAATCCGCTTAAAGGATGGGCATGTCATCTATGATAAAAATAATGCGATCGAGGCCACGTCGAATGAATCTGCTTCCGTTCATGCCATTCATGATCACCCCCAATCAAATACTGATTAACGAGGATTTACAGAGACGATGAATCTATTTTCAATTCTCGGCGAAGCGCTACGTGCTTTGCGTCAAAATCGGTTACGGGCAGGCCTGACTATGCTGGGCATGATCATTGGCGTTGCTGCTGTCGTTTTAATGCTATCCATCGGCCAAGGTGCGCAAACTCAGATCAACCAAACCATTGCATCGATGGGTAGTAATCTTTTTATTGTCGTTCCCGGCGCCACTTCTTCGGGTGGCTTCAGTTTTGGAAGTGGTAGCGTCAAAACGCTAACCATTAACGATGCGTATGCGATTGCAGAATTACCTTCCATCAGCGCGACCGCACCGGTAATCAGCGGCACGGCACAACTGAACTACGCCGCAAAGAATTGGAGCACCATCATCACAGGCACTACTCCCAATTATTTTGAGGTAGGCAGTTGGAAAATTGAATCCGGTACAATTTTCACCGATTCCGATCTGCGTTCTGCGACACGTGTGGTTGTACTTGGGTCTGTTACCGCAAAAAACTTGTTTAATGATGAAGATCCTGTCGGGAAAACCATACGCATTACTAATCGTCCTTTTCTGGTGGTTGGCGTACTCATGGCTAAAGGGCAGAGCCTGACGGGGCGCGATCAGGATGACAATGTGTTCATTCCCATCACCACCAGCGAAAGACAGATCACCGGCAATCAGTTTCCAGGCTCCATCCGCCATATGCTGGTACAGGGGAAATCTGCCGAGGACATGGATATTGCCGAACTGGAAATTATCCAATTATTACGTCAACGCCACCGTATCTCGGGCACCAAAGAAAATGATTTCACCGTGCGCAACTTAACGGCCATTGCTGATATTGCGACAGGTGCTGCCAAAGTAATGTCTTTCGTATTGGGCGCGATTGCTTCCGTTTCCCTGCTGGTCGGTGGGATAGGCATTATGAATATCATGCTCGTGTCGGTCACTGAGCGAACGCGTGAAATCGGTATTCGCATGGCCATTGGTGCCAATCAGCGCGCAATTCTGATTCAATTCCTTTTAGAAGCCCTGATGATTTGTATCATGGGTGGATTGATTGGCCTGATTATCGGAATAGGTGGCGCCTGGCTAGTCAGCCAAATGGCCGATATGCTGATTGTCATTACCCTCGGCATGATCGGTTTAGCTTTCCTGTTTGCTTCAGCAGTGGGTATATTTTTTGGCTTTTATCCAGCCAAGAAAGCTGCTTCGCTTAAACCGGTTGATGCGCTGCGTTATGAGTAGTCAATCCAATGTCTGATGCATAAAAGATACGCAAGACATTAAAAAATTCCATGAATAGCTGTATTTATCTGACGTTTATTGTTAGTTCACTTAAACTTTGTCAACCAGATAATACTCCAATAGCAATAATAACGAGGAAGCTAGCCATGACGATCAAAGAGCGCCCCACTTCTGACTTCCTAGCTGTCGTCGTCGTAGAAAATAAAAACGAAGCGATGACAGTCGGCGAAATTAAAAATGCTCTGCACGAGCGGGGGTTTGGCATATTGATGGCGATCGCCGCTTTTCCCATTTGCATTCCATTACCGGTTCCGCCCGGCTACACCACGATCTTTTCCATTCCGTTGTTCATTTTCTCGATACAAATGGTGCTGGGCATGCAAGCACCCTGGTTGCCCGCCTGGATTGAGAAAAAATATGTTAAACGCTCAAGCCTTGAAAAATTAATCGCCAAGGCCAATCCTTGGCTCAAGAAAATTGAGGAGCGCATGCAGCCGCGCATGACATATATCAGCGTCCATACCTGGGAAAGAATTATTGGTATTTTTTCATTTGTTTTCGCCGTAGCGGTAGCGCTTCCCATCCCCTTGGTCAATTTTCCACCAGGACTGGGAATACTGGTCATGTCGCTCGGTCTGTTGAACAGAGACGGAGTGACTATATTAATTGGCATGATCATTGGCACGATTGGCATAGGCATCACGATGATCATTCTGGTCATGCTGTGGATGGGTATGTCTGTACCATCATTTTATTGAGACAAACGCTTCATCACATCAGCAACTCGCTTATTCGGTAAAAGACCGAGCAATGATCGTGCAATAACCAGAATTTCCTAAAAATATCATCATTCACCTACTCAACGCTTTTGTTCCAGAATGTGATAAGTATCAATAGGATTGTTGTTTCCATCTGCAATCAGAATCGCTTTATCGTAAGATCTGCTCTCTGGAGTTGTCCAATAATTATGCCTATAATTCAATTGACATAAATTCAGCCGTTGCTGACTAAGGAGAAAGGTTTGCTGTTAACACGCGACGATCGCAAAATTAGTATTATTGGCGGCTTACTGCTGTTGGGATTAACGTTGACAACGGGTGGCGCTGTATACAGTGTCATGCGCCAACAAATTGAATCCGTGCTGGGTAGAGGACTTGATGTCGCGTTACAAGGCAAAGCGTTATTGCTGGAAAGCCAGATTGAGAAGGGATTGGCAGATATGCGTGCATTAACCATGCGCCCCTTCATCGTGCAATCCATGCAAGAACTCAATGCTCAACCCGAGAATGAAAGCGCACTACACGATCTTACACGCAACATAGATTCGTTAATGCAAGCTGGTTTCTCGGCTGCGGTTGTTTATGATATGCATGGTAATGCATTAACACACGCAGGTGTTTTCTCTGAAAATCAAGCACAGTCATTGCCTTTGAATAGGCATAATCCCACTTCACTGATTTGGGATGGGGAATTTATCCTGCATACCACCAAGGATGTAGTTGATCAAGATTTTCACCATATCGGTAGCATCACTACCGAAATTCCATTACCGCAGCTGACTCGTAGCTTTAGCGAAATCAAATCCATCGGTGAAACTGGAGAATTCATATTTTGCGCGCCGCCAATAAAAGGCAAGCAGGATATGCCTTGCCTGATAGGTCAGATTAATGGGGTTAAATTTAAACACTTAAGGCGCATTACAGAAGAAGAAGGCGTGTTACCGATCAGCTATGCGCTTGATGGCAAAAGCGGCGTTATTGCCGTCGAAGATTACCGTCAAGTACCGGTGATTGAAGCCTATGCGCCCTTGAGCGCTATCGGCCTGGGCATGATTCTGAAACTGGACGAAGAAGAATTGTTCAAGCCAGTCAATGAGGAATTGAAAATCATCATCCTTTATTTGGCTGGATTGATCATTGCTGAAATACTCTTGCTCAACTGGTTTGTACGCAAATTGATGAAATCGGAACGAGAAGCCCGCACTGCCAAAGAAACTGCTGAGCAATTCTCAATCGAGTTGAGTCAAAAGGAAATTGAACTTCGTGAGCGCCTGAAGGAAATCACCTGTCTTTATAATATTCGTCGCAGCATCGGATTGGAATTGTCTGTAGAAACCGTTTGCCAAAATATATTCGAGCATTTGATACCTGCCATGCAATTTCCGGAACAGGCTTTTGTCGCGATCGAGCTGGATAGAAGGCGAATTGCTTCCACCAATCAGCACTCTGGTTTGACACATGAATTGAAATCGAGAATTGGTGTCAACGGTAAAGTGTGCGGCCAACTCAGTGTCTTCTACCCTATCGACAAGCCGTTTCTGGTCATGGAAGAACAAAGACTCATTGACGCCATAACCAGCGACCTGGCCAGATGGCTTGAACGTAAGCAAATTGATGAGATTCTGCGCGCACGTCTGAAGGAAATTACCTGTCTTTATGAAATTCGCCGCGGCATGGGTTTGGAATTATCACTGGAAAATGTATGTCAGAATATTTTTGAGCATTTGATACCTGCCATGCAATTTCCGGAAATTACCACCGTCATCATTGAATTCGATGGTAAGCAAATTACTTCCAGAGATATGGAACAAAGTGAGGCCTATAAAATGCAATTAGAGGCCAATATTAACGACAAAGTATGCTTTGAATGCTACAAAGAGAGTGATGTTATCGGATTCGTCCTACAATCGAAAATTAGTGTTAATGATAAGATATGCGGTCATTTGAGCGTATTTTACCCTCAGGATAAGCCATTCCTGGTAACGGAAGATCAAAGACTGATCGATGCGATCGCCAGTGATTTGGCACGCTGGCTCGAGCGCAAACAATTGGATCAGCTACTTCTCGAACGCTTGAAGGAAATTACTTGTTTATATGAAATTCGTCGCGGAATTGGCGTGGAGTCATCGATAGAAAATGTATGCCAGAATATCTTTGAGCATTTGATACCTGCCATGCAATTTCCGGAAATAGTAACCGCTGTTATTGAATTGGATGGCTGGCGATTTACTTCGGGGAAGTATAGCCAAGGCCTTATCAACCAGTTGCAAGCAAGAAACAGAATCACGCCCAGAATACGTGATCATATGCGGGCAGATAGAGATCCGGCCTGTACTTATTGTTCTGAGATTAGTGTGAATGGAAAGGTTTGCGGTCAGTTGCGTGTTTTTTATCCGGAAGATAAGCCCTTTTTGGTGCCGGAAGAGCAAAAACTCATCAGTGCCATTGCCAGTGATCTGGAAAGCTGGCTTGAACGTAAGCGTTTGGAGCAGGCGCTTATTTCAATCGCTGAAGAACAGCAACATACCATTGGACAAGAATTGCACGATAATCTTGGTCAGCAAATTGCTGCCATCGGCTATCAAGCAGGCGCATTAGAGAAAAAAATGTCTACAACGGGAAATGAAAGTATGGCAGCAGTGGCTGCCTCCATTGCTTCACAGGCACAGACTGCTGTGATACAGATCAAGCAACTGGCGCAAGGATTACTGCCTTTTGAACTGGAAGCAAATGGCCTGATACCTGCCCTGCAAACGCTAACAACAAGAATAGCATCGACATACAACATTATTTGTAACTTTTCCAGTAACCGTGGGATCGTTATCAATGACAGCAGCGCGGCACTTAATCTTTATCGCATTACACAAGAAGCAGTCAATAATGCAATACGCCATGGCAAGGCGCAGCATCTCACGATATCGCTCACTTCCGATGAAGGTATACTTTGTCTGTCGATCTGTGATGATGGTAGCGGCTTGGGGAGTGTTAGTGCCGATCATAAAACAATTTCAGGAATGGGCATTAAAATTATGCGATACCGTGCAAAACAATTAGGTGCAAAACTGGAATTTCTATCGCGCAGCGAAGGCGGTACGGAAGTTCGTTTAGAAATGCGAATGGTTTAATATGTCGACAGCAAAAGCAAAAATTATGTTGGTAGATGATCATGCCATGTTGCGGCATGGTATGGCGATGCTCATCAATATGGAACCTGATATGGAAGTATTTGCAGAGGCCGGTGATGGGAACGAGGCGCTCGCCATACTTAAGAAAAACGGCCCTGTCGATCTTGTGTTATTAGACGTTACGCTTAAAACAGTGTCTGGTTTCGAAGTGATCAAAAGCATGCATGCTCTGATGCCGATGTTACCTGTACTGTTTATTTCCATGCATGATGAATCAGTATACGCCGAACGCGCTTTGCGAGCCGGAGCACGTGGTTACGTCATGAAACAAGAACCTGGCGAAGTACTGTTAGCTGCAATTCGCGAAGTCTTAAAGGGAAATGTTTATTTGAGCAAGCAAATGCATGAAAAACTGCTAAAGCGCATCGCAACTGGAGGAGCAGAGCCGGAGCAGTTGATCAATACCCTCACTCCCAGTGAATTTGAGGTACTGCATTTAATTGGATCAGGCCACAGCAGTCAGGAAATTGCCAAGCTGCTTTGCCGTAGCATCAAAACAATCGAAACACACCGTTTCAACATTCGAGTAAAACTTAATTTGAAAGATGGCGCCGATTTAATACGTTATGCCACACGCTGGATTTCTGAAGAACATTAGACCATTTATAGCAATAATATTATTTACTATCAATATAGTATGCGCTAATGGTTTCCCTTAGCAGAAAACAATAGTTTCCCCAATATACACCTCATAGAGGTTACGATACGATACGCTCCATATCAATCTATATGAGGTTATTACTATCATGAATACAAGGCTGAGAAAATATTTGATGGCCGTGCCTATGCTTTCTCTTCTAATTTCATGCGCCCAAATGGGCTCTGTAGATACACAGGTTGCGGAAAATAGAAAGATCGCAATCAATGCCAAAACGCATAGCGAACATAATAAATTAGCAAGCTACTATGACAGTCTAGCCGAAGAAATGTCGACGAAGGCTGAAGAAAAAAAAGGATCGCTGGCGGATTATGATGATCACAGCCAATACTATGGTCGGCAAGGTCAAGATTTCAAATCACATACGTTAGCGAATATTCGTTATTACGAACAAGCTGCCGAGGATTCTGTACAGCAGGCAAGTTTTCATAGAAAAATTGCAGCGGAATTATTGCAACGAGAACGGACTATGGCTAATAACTCATCAGATAGGCAAGATATCAAGGCCAATCTGAATTCGGGAGCCAACGATCTGACCGAGTCTCCTGTTACGACACAATAAGATTACCAAAATGCCTGACGGTTTTTTCGCTAACAAAAACTTCGCTTAATTTGAACCTGAATCAGAACAGATCTGATTCAGGTTTTTTCCTAAAATTCCCATCGACCGATTACATCAATATTACATCATATTGTTCCTGTGTATAGGACTCTTCAACCTGAAGACTGATCGGTTTGGCTATAAAATCACCCAGTTGTGCCAAGCTCTGTGACTCTTCATCCAGGAATAAATCGATGACTTTTTGTGATGCCAGTATGCGAAACTCATTCGCTTCAAACTGCCTGGATTCTCGCAGCAGTTCACGCAAAATTTCGTAGCAAATAGTTTGCGCGGTTCTTATTTCTCCACGCCCTTGGCAAGTAGGACAAGGCTCGCACAGCACATGAGCAAGGCTCTCACGCGTGCGCTTACGCGTCATTTCAACCAATCCCAATGCACTGAACCCGTTCACTGTAATGCGTGTGCGGTCTTTGAGGAGAACCTTATTAAATTCTGTTAATACGGCATTCCTATGTTCCTCATTGTCCATATCGATGAAGTCAATAATGATAATTCCACCGAGATTGCGTAAACGAAGTTGCCGCGCAATGACCTGTGCAGCTTCAAGATTTGTTTTAAATATCGTGTCATCAAAATTCCGGACACCAATAAATCCACCGGTATTGACATCCATAGTGGTCAATGCTTCGGTTTGGTCAATAATCAGATATCCGCCCGATTTTAAATTGACTCGTTTAGCGAGTGATTTTTCAATCTCCTCTTCAACGCCGTATAAATCAAAAAGCGGACGGTCTCCGGTATATAAAGTGATCCGCTCAGCAATATAGGTCATATAATTTTGTGAAAATTTCACCAGCTTCTGGAAATTTTCGCGCGAATCCACCCAAATCCTCTCAGTATCATCATTCACAAAATCACGCAGCACACGGTGACTCAGATCTAAATCCTGATAGAGCAAAACAGGAGCAGCAATGGCCATTGATTTCTTCCGAATGTCATGCCATAGCTTATGCAAATAATCGAGATCTGCGCACAAATCACTTTCATCAGCAGTCTCAGCCATTGTTCTGATGATATAGCCGCCCTTCTCATCAGCAGGCAATATCTGCTGCAGTTTCTCACGCAATAACTCGCGCTCGCTGTCATCCCCAATGCGCTGAGAAATTCCAATGTGGGATTCCTGTGGCAAATAAACCAATAAACGCCCCGCCAGACTGATCTGTGTAGATAATCGGGCACCTTTTGTACCGATCGCATCCTTAATCACTTGCACCAGGATACTATTGCCTTCGTATAGTAACTTCTCAATCGGCTGGGTAGTTTCGCCCTCCTGGTTGGGACTCCAGATATCTGCAACATGTAAAAATGCGGCGCGGTCTAGGCCAATATCGATAAATGCTGATTGCATACCAGGCAAAACCCGACTGATGCGTCCATTGTAAATATTACCTACGATACCGCGCCCACTCGCGCGCTCAATATGTAACTCTTGTGATACCCCTTGCTCAAGTATCGTAACCCTGGTTTCTTGCGGAGTGATATTGACAAGAATTTCATTATTCATAGTGAATGCAAGTTATTCATTAATAGATCAAGAACTTATCGAATATAAAACTATGATAAAGCAATCATCATGGAAAAATTTCTATGCCAATTTCTTCTAACAATTGCGCTGTTTCATACAAAGGCAATCCCATGATTCCACTATAGCTGCCTGATATTTCAACGATAAAGGCAGCCGCCAGCCCCTGAATAGCATAAGCGCCAGCTTTTCCAGAACATTATTATTGGCTAGATATTTACGAACTTCACGCTCGGTAATTTCACGAAACCTCACCGTCGATGTCGATAACCGTACATGCACGTCGTCTCTAATACTGATCGCAATCGCTGTGAGCACTTGATGTGATCGCCCCGATAAGGACATCAATATATCTTCCGCATGTTCGATACTTCTTGGTTTTCCTAGAATGCATCCATCCAGAGTCACCATAGTGTCAGCAACCAGTACTGGCAATAACGGAAGTTTGCGCTGTGTTATCCGTCGTCGACCTTCATTGGCTTTAGATCGGACAATACGATAGATATAATCTGTTGGCACTTCATCACTGAAGGGTTCTTCATCGATATCGATTGGACGTCCCAACGTCTCGCGCATCAATAAAAGATTGAACTTCACACCGATCTGCCTGAGTAATTCACGCCGTCTGGGACTTCTTGAAGCAAGGTATATTTGGTTGTCAGAAAACATCATGATATGAAAGCTTTAAAAATCGAATACTCTGTGTTCAAAATATTATCTCATCCTAACAGAGAACATGAGCGAAGCCATGTTCTGATGAAGCCATGCTCACGCTATACGCGATGATAAGGATGACCTTTGATAATGGATACTGCACGATAGAGTTGCTCCGCCAACAATACCCGAACCAAGCCATGCGGCAAGGTCAATTTCGACAATGCGATGGTTTCATCGGCTACTTGTTTGATTTCATGGTGCAATCCATCCGCACTACCAATTACAAATGCAATGGCATCACCATCTGTTGTCCACTGATTGATAACATGAGCGAATTTTACCGTAGTCCATTGCTGTCCGACTTCGTCCAGTACGACTACCTGACAGCTTACCGGCAATGCGGCTCGTATCCGTTGATATTCTGCCAATAACAATTGTTCAGTTTGTTTGCCACCGGTACGCTTCTCAGGCTTGATTTCAATTAATTGAACGGTTATCTCGCGTGGCAGACGCTTGATATACTCAACGTAAGCTGTGCTGATCCAGTCTGGCATTTTATTTCCAACCGCAAGGATAAAAAATTTCATAATCAAGGGAATCAGCAAAACTGATTACTTAATTATTTTCTGTGGGAAATAGCAATTTCATTTTTTCTCAGACCACAGAGCTTTCAGATTGTAGTGTTCACGAACGGCCGGCAACATTATATGCACGATCACATCACCCAGATCAACCAACATCCATTCACCCGTTTGTTCCCCTTCCACGCCATAAATTTCTCCACCCACGGATTTGACTTTTTCTTGCACATTGCTTGCCAGTGATTTTGTTTGGCGAGAGGAATCAGCACTGGCAATAATCATATATTCAAACAGAGAAGTTATTTTTGACACATCTATCACATCAATATCATAAGCCTTAATATCTTCAAGAGCATCTATGATAGTTTTCAACAACTTTTCTGAATTCATGTTTTTCCAGCGTATAAATGATTGATTTTAATATAATCAGAGACGTTTTCAGGTAGCAAATACCGTATGCTTCTTCCAGTACTGATCAATGATCTGATTTGTGTAGCCGATATTTCCAGCAACGATGTTTGTGCAGTATAAATCGCACCATGAGTTTGAAGTTTGAGGTCTTTGGCATCCAGCACACATCGAGCAATCAATTCCGTTTTGATCTCTTCAGGCAGGTTTTGATGATCATCGACGGATACATAACCGGGACGCGGCACAACAATGATATGGCACAGATCGAAAAGTTCACGCCAATGATGCCATTCGTTTATTTTTCTAAATGCATCTATTCCTAATATAAAAATTAGTACTGCGTTTCTTCCCCATTCCGATCGATATTCACGCAACGACTCCACTGTTGCGCTCATCCCAGATCGATTGATTTCACGCTCATCCAGAGAAAACAAGCTGTTACCTTGAATAGCCAGACGAACCATCTCAGAACGATGATGCTTTGATGCCTCTGGAACAGCACGTAATCGAGGAGCGCCAGACGGCACAAAAATGACCCGACTAAGACCGATGATGTCCAGCAATTCTACTGCAATACGCAAATGACCATAATGGATAGGATCAAATGTCCCGCCATAAATACCGATCACAGGAATCTTATCGATAGTTGCCACTATGACAGTATTAACCTCATATTCTCAAAACTCTTTTTTAGAACCCTGTAATTTCGTTATAGCAAGGCCAAGCGCATATCAGTCAATACTTGCACTAAATGATTGGTAAAACGCGCAGCCGTTGCGCCATCGATCACCCGATGATCGTAAGACAAGGATAAAGGCAGCATAAGCCGCGGAATAAATTGATGTTCACGATAAATCGGCTTAATACTTGCTTTTGAAATTCCCAGAATCGCTACTTCAGGTGCGTTGATAATCGGAGTAAAGGCCGTTCCGCCAATTCCTCCCAGACTGGAAATTGTAAAACTTGCGCCTTGCATGTCTGTTGGTTTTAACTTGCCCTCACGCGCCAATACAGACAAATTAGTCAATTCCTCAGCAATGGTGATAATTCCCTTCTGGTCCACGTCTTTAATGACGGGAACCACCAATCCATTGGCCGTATCGACTGCAAAACCAATATGGTAATAACGTTTGATAATCAGATTGGCCTCACCGTCCACGCTGCTGTCAAGCGAAGCATTAAATTCCGGAAATTTTTTTAACGGCGCTATTAAGGCCTTCATCAAAAATGCCAGCAAGGTCAGTTTTACGTTATTAGCTTTTTCAGCCTCATTGGATTCTTTGCGCAAGGTTTCCAAATCAGTGATATCCGCTTCATCAAATTGGGTCACATGCGGAATCATCACCCAGTTGCGGTGCAAATTAGCCCCAGAAATTTGCTTAATGCGTGTTAATGCTCTTAACTCAATGGGACCGAATTTGGCAAAATTGACTTGCGGCCAGGGCAAGAGGTTCAGTCCTAATCCTGTTCCGTTATTGCTTGACTTGGATAATTCAGATTTAACGTAAGCCTGAACATCTTCCTTCAGGATACGATGCTTGGGACCGTTACCGGCAATCAGATCTAAATTGACGCCTAATTCCCGTGCAAAACGACGAATGGATGGACTGGCATGCGCTTTAGAAGCAGTAATTGCTGTGGCCGGTGCAACATGTCCCTGAGATTGCGTTTGTACAGATTGAGCTGGCGCTGATGCTGGTACTGGCCTTGCCTCATGTTCAGCAATAACGGCAGTTTTCTGTGTAAGTAAGTCTGCAGAAGCCTGTTTGGAGTTCCCTGCTTGCGTCTGCGCACCATCCGGCGTCTCAATCGTCAAAATTGACTTGCCTTCTGAAACCTTATCCCCGGGTTTAACCGATATTTGCTTAATTATTCCGGAATAAGGAGAAGGAATTTCTATGGTTGCCTTGTCTGATTCAAGTGTGATCAAGGAATCCTCTGCTTTAACCTCGTCACCCGCTTTGACCAGGACTTCGATCACTGGCACATCCTTGAAATCACCGATATCTGGAATTAATACCTGTTTTAATTCAGCCACATGCTTTCCTCAAATTACTTCGATATAAAAAGACAATCATGCAATCATCTTGCATGAATGATAGAGTCTTTTACTTATCGATTAATCAATTAGTTAAACGGTTACAGGGTTGGGTTTTTCTGGATCGATACCATACTTCCGCATCGCCTGGACAACTTGTTCACTTGAAATTTTCCCCTCTTCCAATAAGGCCTTGAGGGCCGCAACCGTGATATAAAATCGATCCACCTCAAAAAAATGACGCAATTTTTCACGCGTATCCGAGCGGCCAAAACCATCCGTTCCCAGAACCCGGTAGTGACCAGGGATAAATTCACGAATTTGATCCGCATAAATTTTCATATAATCCGTAGCCGCTACCACCGGACCTTCCCGTCCTTGCAGGCAATTTTCCACATGCGAGGCTTTGGCGGGTTCAGTAGGATGCAACATATTCCAACGCACCACATCCAATGCTTCGCGCCGTAACTCGTTGAAACTGGTGACGCTCCAAATATCTGCATTGACGTTATAGTCATCTTTGAGTATGGCTGCAGCCGCGATGACTTCTCGCAGAATAGTGCCTGAACCCAGTAACTGTACACATGGTTCTTTCTTTTTCTTACTGCCTTCGCTAAACAAATACATGCCTTTCAGTATGCCTTGCTCAGCACCTTTGGGCATCTCAGGGTGGGGATAATTTTCATTCATCACCGTGATGTAATAATAGATATCCTCTTGTTCCTGATACATGCGACGCAAGCCATCCTGAATGATGACAGTCAGCTCATAAGCAAATGTCGGATCATATGAAACACAGTTAGGAATCGTTGAAGCTACGATATGGCTGTG
>JAGOKN010000066.1 GCA_017994575.1 Nitrosomonas sp. | reverse complement strand
TTTTGATGAAACTCAAGAAATAAAAAATCAGAGGCGCAAAACCAAGAGGTTGAGTCCCTCTTTTTATTAACCTAACTGGTACACTCTTCGCGCGCTATTTGGTACCCTTTTACTCCGCCATTGACACTTATCGCAATCAGCCGATTCTTTGGGATTTAACCAATACGGCTTGGATGAATGCGATTAAGAAGGCAGGGCTGGAAGATTTTCGGTTTCATGATTTGCGGCATACCTGGGCTTCATGGCATCGGCAGGCTGGAACGAGCTGTGATGAACTGAAAGACCTGGGCGGCTGGAAATCACGCAATATGGTGGATCGCTATGCCAAGTTTGCGACTGAGAATCTAGCGTTTGCAGCGTCAAGAATTGAGACAGGAAAAGACAGGAAAATTATTCCGCTGTCACGTTTCTGTCACGCTAAAGATGCTAACCAGAGCTATCAGCCAGCTAACTCTTTGAGTTAATTGGCTCCCCGACCAGGGCTCGAACCTGGGACCTGCGGATTAACAGTCCGTCGCTCTACCGACTGAGCTATCAGGGAATTGACAAGAAGCGCATGTTAACGTTTTGAAGCATTTTGGTCAACTGTCAGTTGACTTTTCTCGTGAGAAAATCACCTTACTCTGCTTTATTAAAATCAGTTTTGTTTAAGAATTGTAATTTGTGCTGACTGAGGCTCTCCCTGTTTCTCGTCTTCCAACGGCCGAACAGTTTTATACTATCAGCTTATGTTTCTGTTGAGTGATTAGCCAGTCATTTAGAAACTGCATTGGTGATTTATAGCCTAACATTGAGTGCTGCCGTTTCCGGTTGTAGAGTACCTCAATATACTCAAAGCTCATGGCATTAGGCAAATGTCCCAAGCAATTATCCAAGGAATTTGGTTGCCACTACACTTCGATAAAAACCTGGTGTCGAGTAGCAGGTGTACCAATTAGACCAAACCAGGCAATTGCTTCGGCTGCAATATTGAGTGGTCTCTCCTTGAATGTCAATGAACGACAGGAGCTGATGGAATTGCGCAAGAAGCTCAAGCGTGTGGAGATGAAGCGTAACATATTGGTAAAGGTACGGCCTGGTTTGCAAACAACAAAGATTGATTGGGAAGGTGTACGTTGTGAGGGCTTTACCGATTTTTTCCGAGCACCTTCTTCAACAGTTCATTCTGCACCTGGCTTTCCGTAAATCGCTGCTTCTCTGCTTTGCTTGTCTAATTTTGAGGGATTACCGTTTCGTTAAAGAAATTCCGCTTCCAAGTGCTTATATTGCATTGGTATTTATTTAAAGTTTGATTTCAATCAGTCGTAAAAATATAAATACTAAAATACAAGCACATTTTTATGTCAAAGAACAACTTAAGAATATTGGCTATTGGTTTTTCTGAAGAAGAGTCAAGTTTATTGCGATCTGAGTTGGTTGATATCCAATTATTGAAGAATTTTTGCAATTTGGCAGATATTGAATCAGCCTTAAATGAATGCGATTGGGATGTTGTGCTGTCTAATCACGACAGACTCCTATTTAACTCTATTGATGCATTTAATTTATTAATCGAGAATAAGAAAGATATTCCATTCATCATTTATTCTAACGAATCTGATGACAATACAGTCATTTCGGCTCTACGCTATGGGGTGAATGATTATGTGCGTAAGGGCAATATCTTACGCTTAGCATATGCGATAGAAAAAGAAGTGAAGAATGCTGAAGTTCGCCGAGAAAGAAATAGAACTCAAAATCAAATATTTCGTTTAGCTTATTATGATGAGTTAACCGGACTTCCAAAATGGAACCTCTTTTTTGAGGAATCGTCAGGCTTTCTTGCAGAGAGCGCTAAATCCAATGCTAGCGCGGCATTTTATTTGATTAATGTTGAGCGCATAACTCATGTGAATAGCATCTATGATCCAAGCATTGAAGATCTATTAATCAAACAAATTTCTTCCAGATTATCCACGCTTGTTAATCCAAACTGTTTACTCACTCGAATCAATGATTGTCAATTTGCCTACCTTAATGTCGAGGTAACTCACTCAGAGGGTGTGCAGGATTTTGCAAATCAAATTATAAAATTAGCCATTTCTCCAATATTAATCAATAAACTAGAGTTTTATGTGACATTAAATATTGGGGTTTGTGTTTATCCCGAGGATGGTAAGGATATTGCTAAACTCTTAACCAATGCTAAGAACACATTATTAAATACTCAGTATTTATGGAAAAACAGTTGCATGTACTATACAAAGGAAATAGGTAAAACTGTTGCTAGGCGTCTGGAATTAAAAGAGTCTTTATTTTACGCAATTGAAGATAAAGAATTATTGCTTCATTATCAGCCTATTGTGGATCTTGAGTCTGGCAATCTGACAGGGGTAGAGGCATTACTACGTTGGCATCATCCCAAATTCGGAATTCTCTTGCCGGAAAAATTTATTCCTTTGGCCAAGGAAACGGGATTAATTGTTGATCTCAGTAAGTGGGTGCTCAAACAAGCATGCAAGCAAGCAAGAATATGGCATCAAGCAGGTTTTAAATCTTTATCTATGACAATCAATATTTCTGCCATTGAATTTGATCAAGCAAAACTTATCGGCCATATTGAGGGAGTGCTTACGGAAACGGGTATGCCGCCTGAACTATTAGAGCTTGACATTGCTGAATCGATTCTGATGCGAGATGCCGAGATGAGTATAAAAATTTTGCAATCACTCAAGGAAATAGGCGTCAGGATTGCTATCGATGATTTTGGTATTGGTTACTCATCAATGAGTTATTTGAAGTATTTTCCCATCGATATTCTAAAAATAGATCGTTCACTGACGCATGATATTATTGTTGATTCAAATAGCTCTGAGATTATTTTGACAATTATTGGGTTGGCTAGAAACCTTAACTATTCAGTTTTGGCTGAAGGAATTGAAACCAAGGAGCAGTTTGATTTTTTATATAGTTTGAAATGCGATCGCGCGCAGGGGTATCTATTTAGTAAACCGATTCCTGCTGAAGAAATTTTACTTTTATTAGAAAACCGAAGCAGTTGAAGTTTCTTTAACATATTATGTAATAAGAGTCTTCTGGGTTTATTGCAGCTGTTTTTCTTTTTTGTAGGCAAAATTCCTACATGTCGATAAGAAATTTACCTAATCTTGTTTAAGGTTAACTTCCATTTACTTCCCCTGCATCTTGGTTGAAAATCTATCCATACGCTTTTAGTAATTTTGAATGAAAAATTTTCTAACCCGAAGGAGAATTAACATGGAATCGAATCAAATTCTCGATGAAATAAGAGATATTAATTTAAGCTATTTGTTGCTTGCTAAGCAGTTATTACAAGAAGATAAAGTAACTGCTATGTATCGATTAGGGATTAATCAAGATTTGGCCGAGATCTTAGATAAATTAACTTCTGCTCAGATGATTAAAATGGCAGCTTCAAATATGTTATTTTGTCGGTTCCGGTTTGATGATCGTTTAATTGCGGAAATGTTATCTAATGATAGTCGCGATCAAGCTGTCACAAAATCACATGCGGCCATTTTGTTAGCAGGTAAGCCAGCTGAAGCCGTAGTTTAAGACTTTATTAACAGATAAGAGGTATGACATCATGCGCAATCGAAGCATTTTGACTGAGGCTAAGCAGATTCAGCTCGCCACTGAATTAATTATACTGGGTGCCCGGTTGCAGGTTTTAGAGATGAATACTGATCTTAGTCGGGAAAGGCTTGTTAAGTTATATAAAGAAATCAGAGGAGTCTCTCCCCCTAAAGGAATGCTACCTTACTCGGAAGATTGGTTCATGAGCTGGCAACCAAACATGCATTCTTCATTGTTTATCAATATATACAATTATATTACGTCAAATGCTGAGATTGATAGCATTGATGCCTTGATCAAGAGCTATAAACTCTACAAAGAACATATTCAAGTGAATCAACTCGAGCAAGTGCTCAGTTTAACTCGGGCATGGACTTTAATTCGATTTGTTGAAAGCGGTGTATTGTGCATCGCACCTTGTGTCAGTTGTCATGGCAAATTCGTTGTGCACTCGTTAGAAATTCATTCTAATCATGTTTGTGGTCTGTGTAACATACCTTCGCGAGCTGGAAAAACCAAAAAGGCAGCGCTCGCTGAATTTCACTGAGCAAGTAAGATAAAAGACATGCGTATCGTTATTTGTTGAGCAGATTGTTAATTCGGCTTAGCGCCTGTTTTAAATTGTCTAACGAAGTCGCAAAGGATAAACGCATATATCCTTCACATCCGAATGCCGAGCCTGGAACGATGGCTACACCAGCATTCTCCAACAGATACTCACTGAATGCGATATCATTTTTTACACTGATCAATTTTCTTTGATAAAGATCATCCATGGATTGACGGATATCTGCAAATGCATAAAATGCGCCCTCTGAAGATAAGCAATGAACGCCATTGATTTGATTTAATGCTTCAGTAACAAAAGTATTGCGTTCTTTGAAAGCCGATATCATTGGAATCATGCATGATTGATCACCATTTAATGCAGCTTCAGCAGCGGCTTGAGAAATAGAGCTGGGGTTTGACGTGCTCTGTGATTGAATATTTTCCATGGCGGTGATGATATGTGCAGGTCCGCCACAATATCCGATTCGCCATCCTGTCATTGAGTAAGCTTTAGATACACCATTTAAAACGATGGTCTGTTGAAGTAAATCGGGACATGCATTGGCAATGTTGATGAATTTCTGATTCGATAACAGAATGTGTTCGTACATATCATCCGTTGCGATGAGAACTCCGGGATGTTTACGTAAAACTTCACCTAGCGCCTTGAGTTCATCGAATGTATAAACTGCTCCAGAGGGGTTGCTGGGGCTATTGATGACAAACATCTTAGTCTTGGGAGTAATCGCGGCTTCGAGTTGTTGCGGTGATATTTTAAAATTCTGTTCGATGCCAGTATTGATAAAAACAGGCTTGCCTTCCGCAATCAACACAATGTCAGGGTAAGAAACCCAATATGGGGCGGGGATAACGACTTCATCACCGGCATTGATTACTGACAATGTTAAATTAAAGAAGCTTTGCTTACCGCCACATGACACCAAAATTTGTTTGGCTTCAAAGTCAAAATTATTTTCACGCTTAAACTTCGCCACAATGGCATTTTTTAAACCAGGTGTTCCACCCACTGCCGTATATTTGGTTTGACCTTTATTAATGGCCGCGATGGCAGCTTCTTTGATATGCTGTGGTGTATCAAAATCAGGCTCACCGGCACCTAGCCCGATAATATCTTTGCCTTCGGCTTTTAGCTTGGCGGCCCGGGCGGTAACAGCAAGGGTAGGGGATGGTTTAATAGTTTGAACGCGGTTAGAAAGTTCCACAAAAAAATCCTCGCACTAAAATAGGTAGTTCAGCATGTTAAAATGACGTGAAGAAACAATTCAATGATGGAATTATACCTGTGATCGCAACCTTCCCCAATAGCCCTTTTAAATTACATCAATCATTTGAACCTGCGGGCGATCAGCCTGTGGCTATCAAACAATTAGTCGAAGGTATTAACGATGGCTTGGCATTTCAAACGTTGCTAGGAGTTACCGGTTCCGGAAAAACTTATACGATTGCCAATATGATTGCTCGCTTAGGGCGTCCGGCCATTTTAATGGCACCGAATAAAACCTTGGCCGCTCAGCTATATGCTGAAATGCGCGAGTTTTTTCCTGAAAATGCAATCGAATACTTTGTTTCTTACTATGATTACTATCAACCGGAAGCCTATGTGCCATCACGGGATCTGTTTATCGAAAAAGATTCCAGCATTAATGAGCATATTGAGCAAATGCGTTTGTCAGCGACCAAATCGCTGCTCGAGCGGGATGATGCCATCATCGTAGCCTCCGTTTCGTGCATATACGGTATCGGAGATCCTGTTGAATATCATGGCATGATTCTTCATTTGCGCAGCGGCGAGAAAGTAACTCAGCGCGACATCATCAAACGCCTGACCGAAATGCAATACGATCGTAATGAATTGGAATTCAAGCGGGGCGTATTTCGAGTAAGGGGGGATGTCGTCGATGTTTTTCCGGCGGAAAGTGCTGAAGCCGCGGTTCGAATTTCATTATTTGATGATGAAGTCGATAATCTGTCGTTATTTGATCCCCTGACGGGGCGCTTATTACAGAAACTCTCGCGTTACACGATTTATCCTTCCAGTCATTACGTTACGCCCAGAAGTACAACGTTGCGAGCCATTGAAACCATTAAAGCTGAGTTGCGCGAGCGTCTGGAGTATTTCTATCAGGAACAGCGGTTGGTGGAAGCCCAACGTATAGAGCAACGCACACGCTTTGATCTGGAAATGTTGAATGAATTGGGATTCTGTAAAGGCATCGAAAATTATTCACGTCATCTGTCTGGCAAGGAACCGGGGGAGCCACCGCCAACCCTGTTAGATTATTTGCCTCGTAACGCATTGATGATCATTGATGAGAGCCATGTCACCGTGCCTCAGATCGGCGGTATGTATAAAGGTGACCGCGCGCGTAAAGAAAATCTGGTGAATTACGGATTCCGATTGCCGTCGGCTTTGGATAATCGTCCTTTGCGATTTGAGGAATTTGAAAGAAGGATGCCGCAGACTGTGTTTGTATCGGCAACACCCGCCGACTATGAAAAGCAAAATAGCGGTCAGGTGGTCGAGCAAGTGGTTCGTCCAACCGGTTTGATTGATCCTGTTATTGAGGTGCGTCCAGTCATGACGCAGGTTGATGATTTGATGTCTGAAGTAAGATTGCGCACAGCCAAACAAGAAAGAGTGTTGGTGACTACGCTGACAAAGCGCATGGCGGAAGATCTCACTGATTATTTTTCCGAGCATCAAATCAAAGTGCGCTATCTTCATTCTGACATTGATACCGTTGAGCGCGTTGAAATTATTCGTGATCTGCGTCTGGGGCAATTTGATGTTTTGGTGGGAATTAACTTATTACGTGAGGGATTGGATATTCCGGAAGTTTCGCTGGTGGCCATACTGGATGCCGATAAAGAAGGCTTTTTGCGTTCTGAGAGATCGTTGATTCAAACCATTGGCCGTGCTGCACGTCACATTAATGGCACTGCCATTCTGTATGCAGACAGAATTACTAAATCAATGCGCTTTGCAATCGATGAAACTAAACGTCGACGCGATAAACAGACGCAACACAATTTGGAACATCAGATTACCCCGCGGTCCGTGCATAAGCGGATCAAAGACTTGATCGATGGTGTTTATAATCACGAATCCGCCCAGCAGAACCTCAAAGCCGCGCAAACACAAGCACGTTATGATGCCATGAGCGAATCTCAATTAGCTAAGGAAATTCAGCGTGTTGAGAAGAAAATGTTGAGTGCTGCCAAGAATCTTGAATTTGAGCAAGCAGCACTACTGCGCGATGAGTTAAAGAGTCTGAAGAATAAGCTGCTTATCGGCTTTACCGATATCACGTAGCGTTATTTCTTGATTTCCGTGGAAGTGACAAAAATCAGTGTGCCAAACGTGCGGTTCAGTGTCTTACTGGTGAAATTCGTCATGGTCATGTTCTCGACGAAACGGACATGATCGCCTTTGCTTACTTTAGTCGTCGGTGCCGCAATCCAGAAAGTATTGCCGCCATTTTCCAATTCCATATAGGTATAGCCGGTAGTGTCTATGACTGAGACAACCTTGCCTTCATTATTAGGTAATTGACCACTGGTTGCTATTGCTTGTGCATTTTGTTCTTCATGGTGCAGCGCCATGACATTGGCAGAATTCAGTAATAGGCATCCAACTAATGCTATGAGAGATATGGGTGAGATTTTCATTAATGCTCCAAAGGGTCGATTTAACAAGTGGCAGTATGATACACCGCTACATTATTTAGTTCCATTATTCGAATGAACTCTCGCTTCTCTGTCTTGACGCACTTTTTCAAAAAAACAAATGGCGGCGGCTGCTGCGGCATTCAATGATTCAGTTTTTCCGGGCATGGGAATAGATATATTTTCATCAGCCTCGTGAATCATTTCTTTGGATAAGCCAGCGCCTTCGTTACCGAATACAAAAGCAGTCGGTCCTGCTAATGAAATCTCAAACAGATTTTTGGAAGCTTGTATGGAGGTGGCGATGACAGTGCCATTGAATTGTCGCGCGATTTTCAGCAAGTCGCAATTCTCATGAATACGCAAAAGAAAATGCGCTCCCATCGCAGCCCGCAGTGTTTTGGGTGACCAAGCATCTGTACATTGCTTCGAAAGATAAACATCTCTGACATTGGCTGCAGCTGCCGAGCGTAAGATAGAGCCAAGGTTTCCGGGATCTTGGATAGTTTCGAGCAATATGCTGAAGATTTCTTTTCCGCTATCCGACCCTTTCTTCAATTCGGGAATAACAATAAGCGCAAGAATTCCGGTGGGTGTTTTTACCGGAGAAATTTCACGCAATAAGGCATTGCTGATAACGGTTATTTTGGGTGGCGCATGGCTGCCAAACAGAATGTTGAGGAAGCGTTTATTTTCGGCATCTTCTAAATAAGCCTGACTGACGATCAAATTCTTGGGCATCCCTAGCATTGAGCAATAGATCTGGATCAAATGGATGCCGTCCAGCAATGTTAGTCCTGTTCTTTTTCGATATTGAGGTGATCCTTCTAACTTGATAAGTTGTTTGATAAGCGGATGACTGTGCGAAGTAATAACCGTCATTATTTAATCCCGCAATCACCGAAAATTATCACGGCACTAATAATCTCAAGTCTATTTATTTCTGAAGCGATATTCTGCTGATAGTGCGTGGGCTTGTAATCCTTCTCCATGAGCAAGAACCGAAGCGATGGCTCCCAATTTCGCAGCGCCTTGTTGAGAAACCTGAATGAGGCTGCTGCGTTTCTGAAAGTCATATACGCCTAAAGGAGATGAAAATCGCGCTGTGCGAGAAGTAGGTAAAACATGGTTAGGACCGGCACAGTAGTCACCTAAGGCTTCACAAGCATTGCGGCCGAGGAAAATAGCACCGGCATGACGGATTTTATTCGCCCAAATTTCAGGTTGATCAACCGACAATTCCAAGTGTTCAGGAGCGATCTTATTTGCAAGCGTGCAAGCTTCATCCAGATTCTGTACCTGGATCAACGCGCCACGATGTTCCAGTGAAGCATGAATAATCGCTTTACGTGGCATATCGGATAGTAAACGATTGATGCTGTGCGCAACTTGATCGAGGAAATTTGCGTCAGGCGATAACAAAATGGCTTGCGCTAATTCATCGTGCTCTGCTTGAGAAAAAAGATCCATAGCAATCCAATCGGGATCTGTTTTTCCGTCGCAGATGACGAGAATTTCCGAAGGACCGGCAACCATGTCAATACCGACAACGCCGAAAACCCGTCGCTTGGCGGCAGCGACATAAGCATTTCCAGGTCCTACAATCTTATCAACCTGAGGTATTGTTTCTGTGCCATAAGCCAATGCGCCGATAGCCTGGGCGCCACCAATAGTAAACACCCGGTCCACTTTGCTGATTGCAGCCGCTGCCAGAACCATGTCATTTCTTTCACCACCCGGGGTGGGTACAACCATGATCAATTCATGCACACCGGCTACTTTAGCAGGAATGGCATTCATCAAAACAGATGAAGGATAGGATGCTTTGCCGCCTGGCACGTAGAGGCCGACACGATCCAGTGGCGTTATTTTCTGACCGAGCAGTGTTCCGTCAGAGTCCGTGTATTGCCATGAGTGCAGTTGTTGTTTCTCGTGGTAGCTTCGAACGCGTTCTGCTGCCTGCTCAAGCGCATTGCGCTGAATAGCCGGCAAGCTTGTTAAGGATTGTTGCAAATGATCCTGTGTGAGCTCAAGTTCTTGACCAGAAGTCGCCGAGAGTCTGTCAAACTGATTGGTATACTCGATCAAAGCAACATTTTTGCGGATTTTAATATCGGCCAGAATTTTGGCTACCGTTGTGTCGACGGTATCATCCTGTGCGCTTTCAAACGCCAACAGTTTCTCAAGATTCGAATTAAAATCAGCATCTGTTGAATTGAGTCGTTTTATTTTTATCATGATATGCAGTCAATTCCTGAAAGAAGCACGGCGGGTTGATTTATTTTTTTATCGCTGCAGAAAAAACATCCAGCACAGGCTGGATGGTATTTCTTTTTAATTTCAGTGCAGCCTGATTGATAATAAGCCTCGCTGAGATAGGCATGATCTCTTCCACGGCTTTAAGGTGATTGGCTCTGAGAGTATTGCCGCTGGAGACCAGATCTACGATTGCATCCGCCAGACCGACCAATGGAGCCAGTTCCATCGATCCATACAGTTTAATGAGATCGATATGGACACCTTTGCCAGCAAAATGCTCACGAGCGGTTTGCACATACTTGGTTGCAATACGCAAGCGTGCGCCCTGGCGCACGGCGGAATCATAATCAAAATCTTCAGGGGCCGCCACCATCATGCGACAGCAGGCAATATTCAGATCTAGCGGCTGATAAAGTCCGTCGCCGCCATGTTCCTGTAGTACATCTTTTCCGGCAATGCCGAGATCGGCCGCACCATACTGAACATAGGTCGGTACGTCTGATGCACGCACGATGATCAAACGCACATTGGTGCGATTGGTGGAAAGAATAAGCTTGCGAGACGATTCCGGATCATCCAACGCAGTGATGCCTGCCGCTTTTAACAGCGGCGCGGTATCCTCAAAAATTCGCCCTTTTGAAAGGGCGATAGTAATATCATTCATAAATCAGGAAATTATCCCAGATTGGCTTCAGCGAAATTCCAATTGATCAGTTTGTCCAGTATGGTGTTCACGTAGTCTGCACGACGATTTTGGAAATCCAGGTAGTAAGCATGTTCCCATACATCAATGGTCAATAATGGACGGATATTTTTTATGATGGGCGTTTCTGCATTGCCGGTTTTAGCAACGGCGATCTTATCCCCGTCGAGTACCAGCCATGCCCAGCCACTACCGAATTGCGTCATGGCTGCTTGCGCAAATTCTTTTTTGCAAGCGTCTAAACTGCCAAATGAAGTCTCAATTTTTTGCTTGAGTGTTGCTGATGGTTCGCCGCCGCCATTGGGTTTCAGGCTATGCCAATAAAACATGTGATTCCAGACTTGCGCTGCATTATTGAAAATGGCAGCTTTGTCGGCTTGCCCTGCGGTTGCTTTGATAATTTGTTCCAATGATTGACCCGCAAGATCACTGTTTGCCAATAAGTTATTTAGATTATCCACGTAGGTTTTGTGGTGCTTGCCATAATGGAAGCTAAGGGTATGCGCTGATATTACCGGTTCCAATGCATTATCTGCATAGGGTAGGGGTGCTAATACATATTGTGAACCCGATTGAGCGGCTTGGGAAAAGTTATCGAGATTGCAATTGGACATTATTTTCTCCTTAAAAGAATTATTTTTATAGTATTGAGTGACGAAATACTCTGATTATAAGGTGTCGCAAGACTTAGTGAACCAAATTATGCATTGAATTGACGATTGCTATTGGGTGTTTTTCGTTTCAGTGGTGAAAGTGATTTTATTGTATCCCGCCAAACGCGCTGCTTCCATGATGGTAATGACCGATTGGTGCGTCGCTTTGGCATCAGCGTTGATAATGATAAATGGATCTGATGTGTTTTTGGCGGCAGCTTGCAAGGCATCGCGCAAATTTTCTATGCTCGAAGATTTAATAGGTTCACGGTTGATTGTATAATCACCAATGGCACTAACAGTGATATCGATGCTATTAGGTTTTTCGATATTTTTGTCCATTTCTTCCGCGCTGGCCTGAGGCAAGCTGATTTCAAGCTCAGCAAACTTTGAATAAGTGGTGGTGACCACTAGAAATATCAATATTACTAACAGTACATCAATCATCGGAACCAGATTGATTTCTGGTTCGTCATTTTGCTTTCCTCGTTGAAAATTCATAACGTAATAGCTCGCTTTTACTGAAATTAACGAAATAGATGACACAATTATTGCACAGACTTATAAAATAGATGGTCGTATTTTTAGCGCCAAATAATGCAATATGATATTTAATTACATATTCTCAAATTTTTAGCCAATTCAAGTCAAATGATTAAACCATTGGTCAGCGTAGTGATGGGTAGTAAAAGTGATTGGGATGTTATGCAGCATGCGATTGCGATTCTCGATGAATTTCAAATAGCTTATGAGGCGAAAGTTGTTTCTGCCCACCGCACGCCCGATTTGATGTTTAAGTTTGCTGAAGAAGCAAGAGCGCGGGGTATTCAATGCATCATCGCTGGCGCAGGTGGAGCGGCTCATCTTCCCGGAATGATTGCTGCAAAAACGACGCTGCCTGTTTTGGGGGTACCGGTTAATTCCAAGCATTTGCAAGGACTGGATTCCCTGCTCTCCATTGTGCAGATGCCCAAAGGTGTTCCTGTGGCTACTTTTGCCATTGGCGAAGCCGGTGCTGCCAATGCAGGATTATTTGCTGTTGAATTGCTGGCGATAAATAATAGTGAATTAAGTGCACAACTGAGCGAGTATCGCCGGAATCAGACTGATGCTGTCATGTCCGCAGAGTTGCCTAAATAATGCGTATCATGCCTGGAGCTATGCTGGGTGTTGTCGGAGGTGGCCAGTTGGGACGCATGTTCGTCATGTCCGCTCAGCAAATGGGTTATCCAGTGACCGTATTGGATTCTTCTGTCGACAGTCCAGCTGGGCGTATCGCGGAGCATTTTATTTGTGCTGATTATGCGGATCACTCTGCTCTGAAAGCACTGAGTATGCAGTGCGTTGCAATTACGACGGAATTTGAAAATATACCGGCAGAATCGCTAAGGCAACTTGCGCTATCGAGTGTGGTGAGTCCTGATGCTGACAGTGTTTCAATTGCGCAAAACAGGGTTTCAGAAAAACAGTTTCTTGGTACCAATGGTTTTGCCGTCGCGCCTTACGCTATCATCGAGAGACGCGCTGATCTTACCGCTCAAGACATTGTTGATTTGCTACCGGGCATTCTGAAAGTCAGTCAGTTTGGTTACGATGGTAAAGGTCAAAAGTCGGTGGCGAATAAGACAGAATTGATTGCCGCTTATACGGAATTGAATCATTCGGTTTGCGTGTTGGAAAAATTCATGCCCCTCGTTAGTGAAATATCCGTGGTGGTGGCTCGCAGCAGAGTAGGGGAATTGAAAACTTTCCCTGTTTCCGAGAATCAACATGTCAATGGAATTCTGGATGCGAGTATCGTGCCGGCCAGAATCTCAGCAGCTTTGGCCGAGCAAGCGCAAAGCATGGCCAGTCAGGTTGCTGAAAAGCTGAATTATCAGGGCGTGTTGTGTGTAGAGTTTTTTGTGCTGAATAATAATAAGTTATTAATCAATGAAATAGCGCCACGTCCACACAATAGCGGGCATTATACGATTAATGCGTGCGTCACATCGCAATTTGAGCAGCAAGTGCGTGCTTTGTGCGGGATGACGCTGGGAGAAACGACTCAGCACAGCGCAGCTGTGATGATCAATCTGCTGGGGGATTTGTGGCAAAACGGCAAACCCGATTGGAATCTGATTTTGCAACACCCATCGACCAAGCTACATTTATACGGCAAAACTGAGGCACGCCCAGGCCGTAAAATGGGGCACTACACCGTACTCAGTACGGACACTGAAACGGCATTACGAGAAGCTATTGCTATTAAAAAACAACTTGAACAAAATTTAATCAGGAATCCATGACGCATTCATCTGCCTTGTTTGAAAGTCATATCAAGAGCCTGCCTCTTCTGCATCGTGGTAAGGTTAGGGATATCTATACCGTTGACACCGATAAGTTATTGATCATTCAAACCGATCGCTTATCCGCATTTGACGTCATTTTACCGACGGCCGTGCCGGGGAAGGGAAAGTTGCTCACAGCTCTGTCCGATTTTTGGTTTAAAAAACTGGCACATATCATTCCCAATCATTTGACTGGCATTCCACCGGAATCTGTCGTTGCTGAAAACGAGTGCGAACAGGTGCGTGATCGTGCATTTGTCATCCGGCGCTTACAACCTCTGCCGATTGAAGCGATTGTGCGCGGCTATGTGGTCGGATCAGGATGGAAGGATTATCAGCAAACTGGCGCTATTTGCGGAATCAAACTGCCGGCTGGATTAAAATTGGCCGAGAAATTGCCAAACGGCGCAATTTTTACCCCCTCTACCAAAGCTGCAACAGGCGTCCATGATGAGAACATTCCATTACCTGAAGTAGAAAACCAGTTAGGCAAGGCATTGACTGCAAAAGTGAGCGAGAAAGCTATTCAGCTATATGCCGAAGCAGCTGATTACGCAACGCAACGCGGCATCATCATCGCTGACACCAAATTTGAATTTGGACTTGACAATACAGGAAGATTGTATCTGATCGATGAGGTGCTGACGCCGGATTCATCAAGATTCTGGCCTGCTGATCAATATCAGGCCGGGGAAAATCCGCCTAGTTTTGATAAACAGTTCGTGCGCGACTGGCTGGAAAAACAAAATTGGAACAAGCAAGCACCAGCTCCTGAATTGCCAGAAGAAATTCTGACGCAAACCATGCAAAAGTACCAAGAAGCTTTAAGATTGTTAATTGCTTAAGTGAAATTCTATAAATTTTCTGGATTAATTGACTACGATATAAGCATTATAAATCCGAGTTGTGAAAATGCTGTTTAGCATAAGTAAAAAGACTGAATCGATTTCTTATTCCCAATTTGCTAAAAATAGAAGTTAAGTGATTACGTAATGTATGTTCACTCATGCACAATTTAGCCGCGATTTGTTTGTTCTGCTCTCCGCCAGTTCCATCTGAGAACACTTTAAGAATCAAGCACTCTTTGCGAGTAAGTGTTGTTATCTTGTCTGCATCGATATCACGGGGTCTCTTTCCTTGGGTGCGTGAATTTTGCAGGAAAATTCGACCGGTCGTTATCCGATCAAGCCAAAGTTCTCCGTCATGAATTTTCACAATGGCTCTCAGTATTGTCTGCATTGATTCTGTTTTGTGTATTACACCCCTTGCACCATTGAGTATCGCTTGGTCAATGATTTCGTTATTGTTTTTTTCAGTAAATATAATAATGCGCATATTTGCATTATTGGCAAATTCTGGGATCAGATTTACACACTCGATATCATTTAGATAAATATTGAGTATCATGATATCGGGTTGTTGCTCTTGAGCAATGCGTTTGGCGTCAGAAATATTTGTTGCAGTACCTATAACTTTCATCCGTGGTTTTTCGCTATTTATCAGCTTTTCGAGTCCCCAGAGTACAATTTGCTGATCATCAACTAATAAAACCTGTATAGGTTTTTGAGGTAACGAATTAATGAAGCTTTCATTTTGATTGATACCGTAGTGTTGGCAAAGGCTAGATTCAAAATTACTGTGAAGTTTATGAGTGGATTTGTTGATACTACAACCTAAAGTAGTGGCAATATTCATTGTACGTTGCACGATTAATTCTGTGGCGTAGGCTGTGAAATAAATACACAAATTAGAAGAATTATCAGTTTGTGTATTCAATGGCTGCGCCAAATAGATCCCATCACAATCATTCAGTTCCATATCGGTTAGGACCAAATCTGGTTTGTCTTTTCTTACTCTGATTAAAGCTTCTTGACTGGAAGTACATACTCCAATGATATTGTATTCCCACTCCTCCAGTATTTTCTTCAAAGTTTTTCCAGAAACATATTTGTCTACAACAACCAAAACTTTCGTATCACCCGCTTTTTTATGCGATATTCTTGCAAGAATGCGTTCTGTTTTGCTGGTCATTTAATTTTACCTTTAAACAGTTTTACTATAATTTAATCTTGACTGATTACTGTTTGTGCATAGGTGATTAATCAATAATTTAATCATTTTGTTATGTCCGTTTAAGGTTGTTATAGATTTCATAGCCATCTATTCGTTATCTAAATTTATAAATTCAAATTTATTGACTTATTTTTGTGATGAATTCATTTCAATAGCAATGAGTAAATCATTTTTATAAATAATACTTTCGGATCTCATCTTGTAATCTTTAAAACTTTTTATAATTCTGAATTAAGCAATGGATGGCGAACAAAGATTTTCGAATGTTTGTAAGACTGCACTTGAGTAGAAAATGATCACATTGCTGAGTGTGATCTAGGCTTAAAAATTAGTGGAGCTTGAGGTTGAACGAAGCCGCTATCGCGGAGAAACTGGAGTTGGAGTTGGAGTTGTCCCAATTTGACGGACATTTTTTCATGGAGTCGAGTGAGTCTCGACCTGTGAAAGCGGATTGCAGTTTATCGCGATTTTATTTTTCTCATTCAGTTTTCTCTCAAAA